>CAMWIM010000001.1 GCA_947174335.1 uncultured Porphyromonadaceae bacterium
TTTGACCAAATTTTTGTCCGTCTTTCTTTATTTCCTCGCTGTTATTCAGACCTCTATCCGAAAAGCGAGTGCAAAGTTACACACTTTTATCGTAACCACCAAATTTTTTACGCTATTTTTGAAGAAAAATCAACACAAATATGTAAATAATTGTCAATCAGCGCATAAAACTCAAACAAAAAAAAATAAGGCCTGCAAATTACCTATTAACACAAAAAAATCCACAAAACTTACACATTATTTATATAATACTGAACAAAATATAAAAGTCTGCCTTATCATAAAGATAAACTTATCGGATAGAATAGTAATAAGAGTATTTATTTAGGAGAAAATCATCAGAATAATTTATCTAAGCGCGATACTCAAAATAGAAATATTTCATGAACATAAATTTCATAAAAGTTTTCCAAAACAAAAAATTAACAGATACTTTTAAGTAAGTCAAAAACAACAATAAATAAACAACCCACGACACCAATATTACACAAACCGCCGACTATCAATTAATTACACATTACACTAAAAAGTTATAGACATTTCATATTGTTTATTAAGAAAATATTTGTGAGTAAAAAAAGTTTTACCGAAATTTGCAGACACAACTAAAACAACACAGACCAATCATCTAATAAAAAAATAAAATCATAACACATTTCATTAGCCGTGGAACAAAAAAAATACAATTATGATGAAGCTTTTGAGGCTACTCTACGTTATTTTAATGGGGATGAGCTTGCCGCACGTGTTTGGGTGAGCAAATATGCTTTGAAAGATTCAGATGGTAACATCTTTGAACTCACACCTGACGATATGCATCATCGTCTTGCTACTGAGATAAGCCGCATAGAGGACTCCTACCCTAACCCGATGTCACATGATGAGATTTTCTCATACATGAAAGACTTCAAGTACATTGTACCTCAAGGAAGCCCGATGTCGGGAATAGGTAATAATTTTCAAGTCGGATCTTTATCAAATTGTTTCGTAATCGGTATAGATGGCGAACCAGATTCTTACGGCGGCATCATAAAGATTGACGAAGAACAGGTACAGCTAATGAAACGTCGTGGTGGTGTCGGACATGACTTATCTCACATCCGTCCTGCCGGTTCTCCGGTTAAAAACTCGGCATTGACATCAACCGGACTTGTACCATTCATGGAACGATACTCAAATTCGACACGTGAAGTTGCACAAGGAGGTCGTCGAGGTGCGTTGATGCTTTCAGTCAGCATCAAGCATCCTGATTCAGAGTCGTTTATTGACGCAAAATTAGAGCAAGGGAAAGTAACCGGAGCAAATGTATCAGTGAGATTGACCGATGATTTTATGAAAGCAGCCCTATCAGGCGAAACATTTACTCAAGCATATCCAGTAGACTCGGATAAACCTATAATTAAGAAAGACATTGATGCCCAGCACCTATGGAAAAAAATCATACATAATGCTTGGAAATCAGCCGAACCCGGTGTGCTTTTCTGGGATACTATCATACGCGAATCATTGCCCGACTGCTATGCCGATCTCGGATTTAAGACAATATCAACAAACCCTTGTGGTGAAATTCCTCTTTGCCCTTATGACAGCTGTCGACTTTTGGCAATTAACCTATATTCATACGTCGTAAATCCCTTTACCAAAGACGCATATTTTGATTTCGATCTATTCAAAAAACATGTTGGTAAAGCACAGCGAATGATGGACGATATCATTGATCTTGAAATGGAAAAGATCAATACAATCTTATCAAAAGTTGAGTCAGATCCCGAACCTGAAGAAGTTAAAAAAACAGAGCGTGATTTGTGGGAAAAGATTAAGAAAAAAACGCTTAAAGGACGTCGTACCGGTGTAGGGACTACGGGTGAAGGCGATATGATTGCCGCAATGGGATTGAAATATGGCACAACCGAAGCTACTGATTTTTCAGAAAAAGTACATAGCGAGTTAGCTTTAGCAGCATATCGTTCATCGGTAGAATTGGCAAAAGAGCGTGGCGCATTTGAAATATTTGATGCAAAACGCGAGATAAATAATCCATTCCTCAATCGCCTTAAAGAACGCGATGCAAAACTTATTGAAGATATGCAAAAATATGGACGTCGTAATATTGCATGTCTTACAATTGCCCCAACCGGAACTACCAGCTTGCTTACACGGACAACTTCAGGTATTGAGCCCGTATTTATGCCCGTCTATAAACGCCGTAGAAAAGTAAATCCGAGCGATGAAAAAGTACGAGTTGATTATGTTGATGAAAACGGAGACTCATTTGAGGAATACATTGTATATCATCCAAAATTTATCACATGGATGAATATTAATAATATTCCGGTTCATCAAGAATATAGCCAGGATGAACTTGACGAACTTATTGCAAAATCGCCATATCACGGTGCAACCTCAAATGATGTTGACTGGGTTGAGAAGGTGAAGATGCAGGGTCGAGTTCAAAAATGGGTTGACCACTCAATTTCTGTAACAATCAACCTACCTGCCGATGTTTCAGAGGATCTTGTAGAGCAACTATATGCCGAAGCATGGAAATCAGGATGCAAAGGTTGCACAGTCTACCGCGACGGATCTCGTTCAGGTGTCCTTATTAATATGTCAACAAAGAAAGATGGAAGCAAACTTGGACCGGTAGATATCAGACCTCATATTTTAAAACGTCCAATTGAACTTGAAGCCGATGTAGTGCGATTCCAAAATAACAAAGAAAAATGGATTGCATTTGTAGGTCTTGTTGATGGTTCGCCTTACGAAATTTTCACGGGACTTGCCGATGACGAAGATGGTATTTTCTGTCCGAAATCGGTTAATCACGGTAAGATTATAAAAGCAATTGATGAAAACGGCAACAAGAGATATGACTTCCAGTTTGTCAACAAACGTGGCTATAAAACCACAATCGAAGGACTTTCGGATAAATTCAATCCTGAATATTGGAACTATGCGAAATTAATTTCGGGAGTGTTACGCTATGGCATGCCAATCGACCAAGTACTAAAACTTGTATCGGGTCTTGAACTGGATAATCAATCTATCAACACATGGAAAATGGGTGTTGAACGAGCCCTGAAAAAATACCTTCCCAATGGTACACGCGCATCAGGTCAAAAATGTCCGAATTGCGGTCAGGAAACACTCATCTATCAGGAAGGTTGCCTTATATGCACATCATGTGGTGCATCTAAATGTGGATAAAACACTGATTAAAATAACCAACCTTGAGAAGAGAGACGACGTGAAGTCGTTTCTCTTCTCTTTTTTAAAGGAAAAACAAATTTTAATTAACAAAAAGCACAACTTTTATAGGGAATATTTGTTTATATAAATAAATGATTGTAAATTTGCAGAGTATTTTAGAGCGGTCTTCACTACGCTCTCGACATGACTACAATCAAATTTCAAGGCAATCATTTCCTATTAATTTTTTTGATTTAGACTTGATTAATTTAGATTTCAGTCTTAACGATTGTCAATAAAATTCTCTTTTAATTTTTGTAGATAAATCTGTTGGTAATCAGGCTCATATTGCGTGATACAGATTGTTAATCAGCAACAAAAGCAATTCATCCCCATACTTTATGTATAATATTGACGAATTAAATTCCATGTCGGACGACGCATTAAGAGAAGTCGCCGAAAAAATGGGTCTAAAGAAGTTTAAAACTGAGGAAAAAATGGATCTTGTTTATCAGATTCTTGATAAACAAGCCGAAGATCATGCCGCAACAGCGAAACCTATCAAATCGACAAGAGGACGTAAACCCGGTAAAGATCAAGAAAAAAATAAAACTCAGGCTAAAGAAACCAAAACAGCAGATGCTCAACATGCTACAAACAATGATGAGCCGTCTGTCGAAATTAAGCCTCAAACAAAGAAGAGAGGTCGTCCACGTCGAGAGAATAACGCTGTTAACGAAGAAACTAAGAAACCCGAACAGCCTGCACTTCCTCTTGAATTGGAATCTCCATCATCTGTTGATGCAAATATCTCAGCTCCTCAACAGAATGTTGAAACAAAGAAAAGAGGTCGTAAACGTCATGACGAATCTTCAGATGAGATTGTAATAACAGAAAAAAACAGTGATATTCCTGTTATTGAGAATAGCAATGAAACAGAATCCAAACTTTTAGTTGAAGCGACTGATGATGTTCCAGCTAACGCTGACGCAATTAATGTAATAAATTCATCAAACGAACCTATTGATCAGCAATCTAAATCTGAGCAGAAGCAACAAAACCGTCGTGATTTCCGTCCAAAGAAAGATGGAGATTTCGGGTCATTCTTCCCACGCAGTCACGGTAAACAATTCATTCCTCGCTCTCAGCGTGAACGCGAGCAACAGCAAAACTCTACTCCGACAGAAAATAATAATCAAAACATTATTCCCGTTCAGCCGATTGAACCGGAGCCATTTGTCGAAATTTTTGATGAGCCATTTGACCCAATATCATTGCCACCTCAACAAATTACCTTAACTGAACCGGGACGTACAACACAGCAAACAGCATTACCCGGTCAAGGTAAAAAGAATAAGAAAAATCGTAATAATCATGCTGATCGTCAGGCTCCATTTATATTTGATGATTTGATTGAAGCCCAAGGTGTATTAGAAATTACGCCCGAAGGATTTGGATTTTTACGTTCAAGTGATTATAATTATCTCACATCTCCGGATGACATCTATGTTACCCAACCTCAAATCAAACAATGGGGGCTTAAAACAGGTGATGTTGTCGAATGTACAATCAGACCACCACGCGAAGGAGATAAATACTTCCCGATGAGTAATGTCTTGTCGGTTAATGGGCGTTCGCCTGAATTTATTCGCGATCGCGTTCCATTTGAGCATCTAACCCCCCTGTTCCCGGATGAAAAATTCAACATCTGTGATGGAACGAGTTGTAATCTGTCAACCCGTGTAGTTGATATGTTCTCGCCAATCGGGAAAGGACAACGTGGTCTTATTGTAGCACCGCCTAAAACAGGTAAAACACTCCTTTTAAAGGATATAGCAAATGCTATAGCCGAAAATCATCCTGAAACATACATCATGATTCTTCTAATTGACGAACGTCCTGAAGAGGTAACTGATATGATGAGGAGTGTAAATGCCGAAGTAATTGCATCAACATTTGACGAACCGGCAGAACACCATGTCAAAATCGCAGGTATCGTTCTTGAAAAAGCAAAACGAATGGTTGAATGCGGACACGACGTTGTGATTTTGCTCGACTCAATAACTCGTCTTGCTCGCGCCTACAACACCGTATCTCCGGCATCAGGGAAGATTTTATCAGGTGGCGTTGACGCCAACGCATTACAGAAACCAAAACGCTTCTTCGGAGCAGCTCGAAATATTGAAAACGGAGGTTCACTTACCATCATAGCTACCGCTCTTACCGAGACAAGCTCTAAAATGGACGAAGTCATCTTTGAAGAATTTAAAGGAACCGGTAATATGGAACTTCAACTTGATCGCAAACTGTCAAATAAACGTATATTTCCGGCAGTTGATATTATGGCATCAAGTACCCGTCGCGATGATTTACTTCTCAGAGAAGAAACACTCAGCCGCATGTGGATTTTACGACGCTTTTTGTCTGACCGCAATTCAATTGAAGCCATGGAATTCATCAAAGATCGTATGGAACGAACTGTCGATAACGATGAATTACTCAGAACAATGGGTGACTTATAATACACTAAATACAACAATAATAAAAGGGTGTCTTCTTATCGAGGACACCCTTTATCTTTCAGCACGGAAAGGGTTTTCAAGAAAATCTTTGTAAGCGAGCTTAAGTCCGTCTTCAAGTTCTGTTTTATATTGCCAACCAAGAGTTCTTGATTTAGAGACATCAAGTAACTTTCGGGGAGTTCCATTAGGTTTGGAGGTATCCCACAATATTTCACCTGTATATCCGACTGTTAGCGCAACCAAACGAGTCAACTCACGTATTGAGACCTCTTTACCGGTTCCGGCATTAACGGTTTCGTTTCCTGAGTAGTTATTCATCAAAAAGACACACAAGTCGGCAAGGTCGTCAACATAAAGGAATTCCCTCAATGGTGACCCATCTCCCCAACAAACAACAGAATCAAGATTGTTTTCGCGTGCCTCGTGAAAACGGCGAATCAGAGCCGGAACAACATGGCTATGTGTTAGATGATAATTGTCATTCGGTCCATAGAGATTAGTTGGCATCACACTGATAAAATCAGTTCCGTATTGGCGATTGAGATATTCACAATATTTCAAACCTGAAATCTTTGCAAGGGCATAAGCTTCGTTCGTTTTCTCAAGTGAAGATGTCAACAAACAGGATTCAGGCATTGGTTGAGGTGCCATACGTGGATATATACATGATGATCCAAGAAACAACAGCTTTTTACATTCGTTTTTCCATGCCGAATGAATAACATTCATCTCAAGCATCATATTTTGATACATAAAATCGGCAGGAGCGGTATCATTAGCCACAATACCACCAACCTTTGCAGCAGCGAGGAACACATATTCAGGTTTCTCCTGTTCAAAAAACTTAGCAACTGCAACCTGATCGGTCAAATCCAGCTCAGCATGAGAACGTGTTACGACATTATGATAACCAAGTTTATCAAGCTGACGTACTATTGCCGAGCCAACCATTCCGCGATGACCGGCTACATATATTTTAGATGATTTTTCCATTATTAATCGTGTTATTTTACGATACCACGTTCAAGATATTCTGCAAGATTTGTCCTAACAGATTCCCCTGCACGTTCGACAGCAACTTTTGCCATATCGGAGTCAACCATCAGTTTGACAAGTTGTTCAAACGATGTTTTTGAAGGATTCCAACCAAGTTCACGACGAGCCTTAGATGGGTCTCCCAACAAATTAACGACATCTGTTGGACGGTAAAAATCAGGAGAAACCTCTACAAGGACTCTGCCTGTCGCCTTATCAATTCCTTTCTCGTCAATGCCCTCGCCTTTCCATTCAAGGTCAATACCAACATGTTTAAATGCCAAAGTTGCAAAATCACGTACAGAATGTTGAACTCCTGTTGCAATTACATAATCATCGGGATGATCTTGCTGAAGAATCAGCCACATACATTCTACATAATCTTTGGCATAACCCCAGTCACGCAATGAAGATAAATTACCGAGGTAAAGTTTATCTTGTTTACCTTGAGCAATTCGAGCAGCAGCTAACGTTATTTTACGAGTTACAAAAGTTTCACCACGTCGCTCGCTCTCATGATTGAATAAAATACCTGAACAGCAGTACATATTATATGCTTCACGATATTCCTTCACAATCCAAAAACCATAGAGTTTGGCAACAGCATAAGGAGAATATGGATGGAATGGTGTTTCCTCACTTTGAGGGACAGCCTCAACTTTCCCATATAATTCTGAAGTTGACGCCTGATATATGCGGCATGTCTTATCCAAACCGGTTAAACGTACTCCCTCGAGAATACGAAGAACACCGACAGCATCAACATTGGCAGTATATTCAGGAGAATCAAATGATACCTGAACATGGCTCTGAGCAGCCAGATTATAAATTTCATCAGGACGAACCTTTGAAAGCACTTGAACAACTGACATAGAATCAATCATATCAGCATAGTGCAAGTGGAAATCGGGATGTCCTTCAAGATGAGCAATACGTTCTCTAAAGTCAACAGATGATCTACGAATCACACCATGAACTTCATAACCTTTTTCAAGCAGAAATTCAGATAAATAAGACCCGTCCTGACCTGTAACACCGGTTATTAGTGCTTTTTTTTTCATTAAAATCTAATATAAAATTATGGCTTAAGCTATAATCATTCATATAAGCCGGTTTGAATATTCTTTTTTCTCTCCCGGCGACGAATAGCTTTAGTCAACAAGATATTACCAATTGTATAAACAATGATATCAATCAACACCAAGATTGTTACATTAATATATGGTGACAGGATGATATTGAAGAATATAAATAATATTGCAACGACAAGAATCAAAATCATTGTAATTCGCTGTGGAATTCCAAGTGCAAGAAATTTATGATGGATATGACTTTTATCAGCAAGGAATGGATTACGTTGGAACCGGATGCGATGAATATAAACTCTTACAACATCAAAACAAGGCAAAATCAAAGGAGAAAACGCAAGTACAGCAGGACTAACACCATCCTTAAGGCTAATATCACATGAATTAACCAAAAGAGAAAGGAATGATAAAATTATACCGATTGTAAGCGCCCCGGTATCACCCATGAATATTTTCTTTTGTTTTGTCGGATTTCCAAATACATTATAGTAGAAGAACGGAACTAATGTACCGAGCGTTGAGAAAGCAATCATCGAATAGATGTAATATCCGTGTGTGAAGAATAAGACACCATAAACGGTCAAGCAGACTGCACTCAAACCTGATGCAAGTCCGTCAATTCCGTCAATAAGATTGATAGCATTTGTAATGTATACTACAACAAGGATTGTAATAATCCAAGCTAAAAAGTTAGGTATTTCATACAAAAAGAGCAGTCCATGTAAATTATATAATGCAATATTACCCAAAACAAAAAATAAAGCAGCGATAATCTGGACCAAGAATTTAGCACGATATCTAACCCCTATCAAATCATCAGCAAGTCCTACCAAAAAAAGCATAAATACAGAACATACGCCAAAGACTATCGGTAATCCAAAATCAAAAGACTCTAAATGAACAATATTATAACGAAGTCCGAGACCAATAACCAACGAAATTGAAAAAATAATTGAAGGCATAAATGCTATACCTCCTAAACGAGGAATAACACCATGATGAATTTTTCGGGCATCAGGTTCGTCAAATAGTTTCTTTCTAAAGGCAATAAGAAGAATCTGCGGTATGATAATACCAGTCAGAATCAAACTTACTATGAATACTGCCAAGCAGATAATAATCCAATAATTCATGTGATCAAGATTCAATTTATTACTCTTGAAGCACCAGACCTAAGCGTACTTAGATTTTGGTAGGGTATGTTAAAGTTTTTTTTACAGGTATAAGAACCGGTTAACATTATGACTGGAAACACCAAAAGGAATGCTTCCGATGCAAAGTTAACTAAATAACTTTAAAATCCAAAGTTTTTCAGTGTATTTATTTAGACGCAAACGGGTAAAAACAAATTATTATTAAAAATATTCAATGATAACATATTACATATAATACACTTAACAATCTTTTTTATTTTTTTCGCACTTGTCTTTAAATTCGCAGCAATTACATCCGGTTTGCTTCTTGCCAAACCATCCAAAGGTCAATCCGAGCGCAATTATAAGCAATAAGACAATGCCAGCCCATTGCAAAATTTGGTTTATCATAAATTTTTAATCTTTAGCTATCAAAGTGTTCAGTTTTGAAAAAAAGCGATCAAACTCAAGTAAAAAATTGGGAGTGAACAACCCATTATTGCGATTAGTATTTATCTCATCAAATGAGAAATACCGGACTTCATCTATTTCATCTCTACTAAAATTGAATGAGTCAGCATCAAGATTACATAAGAGACCAAATGAATTAATCATTTCACGTTCAACCGGAGATTCAAATATATATTTATCAAGCTTAACAGCGTTAAAGTCTTTGAGCCCCAACTCCTCAAAAGATTCTCTCATAAGGGCTGTTACAATATCTTCCCCATAATCGACGTGTCCGCCAACAGCCGTATCCCATTTACCCGGCTGTATAGATTTATTCATACTTCTTTTTTGTAATAAGATTTTACCATCTTTATTGAGGACATGAAGATGAACAACAGGGTGTAGCAATTTTAATGGCGAATGACATTCCGAGCGGGATGCACATCCAATTATGTTCCCTTTGTTATCAACCAAGGGTAACATCTCTTTGCTTTCTATATTGGGATTCATTATTTTTTTGATTTTATGGCTTTTGACAGCTGTTCGGGAGAGAGTGATTCGTCAAACTCACTAAAACTAAAGACAGTCTTACAGCCAGTTGCATAGTTACTGCAACCAAAAGCCGATTTTCCTTTTACAATATGTCCTTTTTTACAAACCGGACAAATAATCTGATCAAAAGATGTTATCTTAACTCTTGGCTTACGAGGAGATTTGGCTGCAGAACCATCTTTTTTACTTTTAGAACCCTGTTTTGATGGTTTATCTTCAGTTTTACCCTCAACAACAATACGTCGAGCAGAATTATCATTTAACACATTTATAACAATTTCATTAATTTGGGATTTGAGTTCATCAATAAATTCGGTGGCAGAATAGTCACCTCTCTCAATTCGACGTAATTTATTTTCCCAGATACCTGTCATCTTGGCACTCTTCAGCAATTCCTGATTAATCGTAGCAATCAAATCAATACCGGCCTGAGATGCCATTATATTTTTGCGTTCACGGTAGATATACCGACGCTTAAACAGAGTTTCAATGATAGCCGCACGCGTTGAAGGACGACCAATCCCGTTCTCTTTCATTGCGTCGCGTAATTCTTCATCATCAACCGTTTTTCCTGCGGTTTCCATCGCTCTGAGCAAAGTACCTTCTGTATAATATTTTGGAGGTTGAGTCGCCTTTTTCTGCAAAGATGGATCATGAGGGCCACTTTCACCCTCATCAAAATGAGGCAAAATTTTATCATC
Organism: uncultured Porphyromonadaceae bacterium; assembly: GCA_947174335.1. Classification (GTDB taxonomy): domain Bacteria; phylum Bacteroidota; class Bacteroidia; order Bacteroidales; family Muribaculaceae; genus CAJUPY01. The sequence goes on from CAMWIM010000001.1 coordinate 10,671, forward strand.
AGAGTCGTCGCTCCCCTTTTCGCCATTGGGCTGAATAACATTACGCCAACCGGGTTCAGTAATAACTTTACCATTAGCCTTAAACTCAGTATCTTCAACCTTCCCAACAACAGTTGTTGCAAGAAATTGACAGTCAGGATAAAATGCGGCAATAAAACGAGTTGCAACAAGATGATATAATTGACGCTCATTGCCGACTAACGAAGATGGAGATTCGCCTGTAGGTATAATTGCATGGTGATCTGTAACTTTTGAGTTATCAAACACCTTCTTTGATTTTTGTATTTTGTTAGCTAAAATAGTCTGTGTCAAAGATGCATACGGTGTCATCTTTCTTAAAATCTCAGGTACTTTGGGGTATATATCATCGCTGAGATAAGTCGTATCTACACGCGGGTATGTAGTTACTTTCTTCTCATAAAGTGACTGTATCAGTTTCAGCGTATCATCAGCACTCCATCCCCAACGGCGGTTACATTCAACCTGTAACGATGTGAGGTCAAACAATCTTAGAGGTGCTTCCTTACCTTTTTTTTCTGTTACAGATTGAACTATGAAAGGCTTGTCTGTTATCAGACTCAACGCCTGTTCAGCATCTTCAATCTTCATATATCGTCCGGCAGTCGAGTTAAATACTGTATCGCGGTAAACCGTTTTCAATTCCCAAAAATCTTCAGAAACGAAGTTGGCAATTTCATGATGTCTCTGAACTATCAAAGATAAGGTCGGAGTTTGAACTCGACCAATCGACAATACATTTCCGGGAGTAGAATATTTAAGAGTATATAGACGTGTAGCATTCATACCAAGAATCCAATCGCCAACAGCGCGAGAGAGTCCGGCATGATACAGATTGTTAAAATCCGATTCAGGCTTCAAATCAGCAAACCCTTTACGGATTGACTCATCAGTCAACGAAGATATCCAAAGACGACGTACGGGACACTTGACACCAGCCTTTTGCATAACCCAACGTTGAATAAGTTCTCCCTCTTGCCCGGCGTCACCACAGTTTATAACCTCAGACGCTTGATTGACAAGAGATTCAATAACTCTGAATTGATGTTCAATGCTTTTTTCCGGAATAATCTTTATTCCAAATTTTGGTGGAAGCATCGGAAGCGAACCAAGCGACCATTTCTTCCATAACGGAGTATAATCGGCTGGTTCTTTTAAAGTACATAAGTGACCAAAAGTCCATGTAACTTTATAATCACCGCCTTCATAATAGCCATCACGACGCGTATTGGCACCGAGTATGGCTGCTATATCTTTTGCAACGCTCGGTTTCTCGGTAATACAAACTATCACTGGTCTTTACTTCCCCTCTTTTGGTTTGTATTTTTTATATTAGCCTTAACATCGCCATACACTGTATGAAAAACGACAACAGCATCTTTTGAGAATTTTGACTGCATGGTGAAGTCTACTTCAACATATATTTCCCCTTCATCCTCCCATTGGAAATAACGTTTAAAGTCAACACCATCTATGTCAGATGCCATAAATCTTTTAGTTCCGTTCTGAAGTGATACAGAATCAATACGAGATGATGTATGAGGGGTTGAAATCAGGAAAACACCTATACGCGATACGCCATCAGTATTGGTGTTATTTATATCTTTAACCTGAGCGACAACCTTATGTTTAGGTTGCACTAGACGAGGACTTAAGCCAGGGAATTGAGCGACCACCGGCATCGGTATTATTAGCGCAACGGCAAATAAAATATGTTTTGCAATAATTTTTATATTCATCGACTTCTACTTTTTTAATTCTATTTTAGCTTGATTCCACAGTTGATCCATCTCCTCAATAGTCAGATCACTTATTTTTCTACCTGTTTTTTTTGCTGCTTCCTCTATATAATTAAACCGTGCAATAAACTTTCGATTTGTTTTTTCAAGCGCATTTTCTGGCGTAATCTTATATAGACGTGCAGTATTGACAAGAGCAAAGAACATATCGCCCATTTCTTCTTCCATCAGCTCTTTGTCGTTTTTTTCAGCCTCGGTTTTAAATTCAGCAATTTCTTCATCCACTTTATTCCAAACATCTTCTTTGTTTTCCCAATCAAAGCCTACATTTGCCGCCTTTTCTTGAATTCGATAAGCCTTAATCAACGCAGGAAGTGCATCGGGAACACCGGACAAGACTGTCTTATTGCCATTCTTCTCTTTCAACTTTAGTTGTTCCCAATTTTGTTCCACATCGTTAGAGTCCTTAACACTTGTATCTCCAAAAACATGAGGATGACGGAATATAAGTTTATTGTTTAGGGCATCAGCAACATCACAAATATCGAACGAGCCTTTTTCTTCTCCTATTTTTGAATAAAATAGGATATGAAGAAGCACATCTCCAAGTTCTTTTTTGATATCATCGTTTTTATCTTTTATCAATGCATCACATAACTCGTAAACTTCTTCTACCGTATTTGATCTTAGAGATTCATTCGTTTGCTTTGCATCCCAAGGGCATTTCACACGAAGGATGTCAAGAGTATCGATCACTCGACCAAGAGCCTCTATTTTTTCTTGACGTGTATGGTTTATTTTACTATTCATAGCAGTCTTTTATTTTATCGGAGTAAGGGCAGATTTTAGCCAATGGGCAAATCTTACCGGATTCTTTTTATAACTATATGGTACTTCTAACGGCTCACCTTCACTATTAACAACAATAAAATAAGGTAGTTCGTCAGAACCAAATCTTATATCTTGAAGCTTTGTCCACAATTCGCCATAGGTTGTAACAGTCACATGGCGTTTATCAACAGGGATAAATATTTTATGTGGCAACTTTTCCGCATCATCAACATTCAGTTTAACAACAATAAAATTATCAAACATCAGATTGTTAACCTCCGGAATTGACAATACATTTTCGTTAAAATCTTTACAATCAAGACTGTCGGGAGCATAAAACTCAATTAAGACAGGTTTATTTTCATCTTTAGCTTTTTTCAGAGCTTCTTGATAATCAGTCAAGACAAGCGCACGTACGGCATCTTCTGATTTAAAATTTTGATTGTATAATTGAGGAATTATTGCACTCACGCCTTTTAACGGTTTCCCAAACAATCCGGGCAAAAGGTAAACTGTTAATGCAAGTGTAGTTACCGCCAGAAACACGCGAAAAACACTTACATTCTCGCGCCGATTATCGCCCGGAAATTTGACTATACCGAGAAGATACACAGTCAAAATAGCAAATATGGCAACCCAAATCGAGATAAAAGTTTCGCGGGTTATTAAATTCCATCCAAATGCCATATCAGCAACTGACAAAAATTTAATTGATAAGGCAAGTTCTATAAATCCGAGGAAGATATTTATTGCTCCTAACCAAGACCCCGCCCGAGGCAAGTGGTGTAGCCAAGCCGGGAAAATGGCAAAGAGCATAAACGGCAATGCAAGAGCAACGGCAAACCCGCCAAAACTGAGAGCCGGACCTTCGACCATTCCCATTGAAACTGATTCAAGTAGCAACGTCCCAATAATCGGACCTGTACAAGAGAATGACATAAACGCTAAAGCGAGAGCCATAAAGAATATCGAGACAAATCCGGCACCTTTTTCAGCCTGCATATCAACCTTTTCGGTCAATTTTGCAGGTAACGTAATTTCAAATGCGCCGAAAAACGAGATTGCAAATAACACAAGCAATACAAAGAATGCAAGATTAAACCAAGGTGACGATGCGATTCGACTCATAGTCCCGGCCCCAAAAAACAGAGTAACCGCCAAGCCGATTGCAACATAAAATATTATAATAGCCAAGCCATAACAAAATGCCTTCAATACAATTTTAATCCACTTGCTATCTCGCGAAAACAAACTCATTGTCAGCGGTACAATCGGCCACACACATGGTGTCATCAGCGCCAGTAAACCACCCAAAAATCCAAGCATAAAAATTCGCAAACCTGAATTTGAAATTACATCAGGCTGTCTATCGCGTTCAGGATAAACGACAGGTCTCCAAATAGATTCAGTATTCTTTATGACAGGCTTTTCTTCCTTGATTGATGAAGATTGCTTAACCGAATTTTCTTCTATCGGAGCAGATGTTTTATTGATATATGAAGCCTCAAGTGAAAAATTTACACTCCGAGGAGGTATACACTTTGAATTATTACACGTTTGAAAGTTAACTCGTGCATCAAACTTAGCCGAAGTATTATCAGTCACTGTAAACGGAATGGTAAATGAAACTTCGTTTTCCCAATAACTTAACCGAAGATGAAATATCATATCCACCCCGACATTTGGCTGGCGGGAAGGCACTACCTGTCCAAACGAAATTCCTTCGGCATTTGAGAATGAAAAAGAAGTGGCAATCGGTCCGTCTTCAGGCATGTTTAATCCATACAAATGCCAACCTTGCTTTATCGAGGCATTGAATACAACCGTTCCATTCCCACTATCAAGCATATCAATATGAGCAGTCCATTCAACAGGGTCAGACGCTTGCGCCGGCAATGAGATAAAGCCTGCTAAAACTATCGAAATATATGATAAATAACGCAATATATTCATAACTTTTTAATCTTCGGAATAGTGGCGAAGCACACGGCGGTATGAATTAAATATTTTTGATTTAGAGACAAATCCAACATAACGCCCCGACTCTACAACAGGCAAATTCCATGCACCGGTACTGTCAAAAGTCTTCATTACACTTTCCATCGACTGTCCAACTTCAATTTTACCCGGAGGTGCACTCATGAATTTTTCGACATACATTTTTTTGTAAAGATCAGGTCGGAACATTATATTTCTGATATCATCAAGCAAAACTATTCCGAGTAAAGTACCATTTTCATTTACCACGGGGAACAAGTTACGATTACTTTTTGATATCACATCAACCATTTCTTTTAAATTCATTTCGGGTCTCACAGACATAAAGTCCCGCTCAATTACGCTATCCATTTTCAAGAGCGTCAAAACAGCTTTGTCTTTATGGTGGGTCAGCAATTCGCCACGACGAGCAAGACGCATTGTATAAATACTATATGGTTCGAATACCTTTATCGTACCATAGGAGATTGTGGAGACTATCAATAACGGTAGAAACAAGTCGTAGCCACCGGTCATTTCAGCCGTAAGGAAGATTGCCATCAGCGGTGCGTGCATTACTCCGCTCATTACACCCGCCATGCCCATCAACGCAAAATTTTTGAGAGACAAATCAAGGTCTGCCCAAACAAAATTCAGCAGAAAGGCGAAGAAGAAACCGGTCATACATCCAACGTACAGAGAGGGAGCAAATGTACCACCAATACCACCTGCACCTGTTGTTGCAGATGTTGCAAAAGCCTTTAAAAGAATGATACAACCGATGAACAATATTATGAACCAAGTATTTGTTCCGTCGGAATAGAAGATAGAGCTATCGACAATTGAAGATGGCTGGCCATCAAGAAGTTGATTAATTGAAATATAACCTTCACCATATAGCGGTGGAAACAAAAAAACCAAACCGGCAATCAATGCGCCACCGATTAGAGTTTTCTTCCATTGAGTTTTCAAAGTCTTGCTGAAAAAGCTTTCCATTCTCAACATCACTCTTGTAAAGTAAAGCGAGACTACGCCACAGAACAATCCGAGTAAAATTGCATAAGGGATTCTCGAAGTCACGAAGTTTTCGCTTTGTATAAACAGAAATTCCAAATCATATCCTGTAAAAACATAAGCAATCGTTGCCGCTGTAATAGATGAAATCAACAACGGCATAACAGAAACCGTTGTCAGGTCAATCATCAAAACTTCAAGTGTAAAAAGCATTCCTGCGATCGGTGCTTTAAAAATTCCCGCAATACCCGCCGCAGCACCGCATCCTACCAAAATCATAAGGACGCGCGGTGATAGTCTAAAAAGCTGACCGACGTTAGAACCTATGGCGGCTCCGGTTGCGACAATCGGCCCCTCAGCACCAACAGAACCACCAAATCCGATAGTTACCGAGCTGGCAATTATCGACGAATACATATTGTGTGGCTTAAGACGGCTTTTATTTTGACTGATCGCATAAAGTACACGCGTAACACCATGTGAAATATTATCCTTAACAAAATATTTCACATAAAGAACCGAAATCATAATACCGATAATCGGGCATATCAAAAATATGTAGTTGCCACCTGTCACAGCCAAGTGGGAGGTTATCAATGTCGATATTAAATGAATCAAGGCTTTAAGAAGTATCGCTGCAAAACCGCCCAATATACCGACTACGAGTGCAAGTATGATGACAAATGTCTTTTCCTTTATATGAGATTCCCGCCAAAACACAACTTTCTGCCACCATTCCGAGTAGATGAGGTGTCGACGGGTATTATGTTCGTTTTGTTCTTTAATCATAATTTACAAAGCGGATGTGATGTTTAATTATGGACGTAAAATTTTTATTACGCCATTACAGCCAAGTTTGATTACACTTGAGGGCAAAGTCTTAATTACTTCGTCACGGCGAGACTCCATTATATAATCGACCGCCGATTTAATGTCATCAGAGATATCACAGAATGATGGTGCCGACGGTTGTCCACTAATATTTGCCGATGTCGATACAATAGGACGACGCAATGTCCTGCAAAGTTCTGCCGAGACTTTCTCTGACGTCACACGAATACCGATACTCCCATCTTCCGATAAAAGCTCCGGAGCAAGATTTATCCCCTTATCATACACTATTGTAAGAGGTTTACCAGCAGCATCTATCAACTCATATGCCACTTCCGGTATTTCATAGACATAACGTTCAAGTTGACGAATTGAATCGGTCAACACAATCAAAGCCTTAGAGTCGGCACGGTGTTTTATATCATAAACGCGACGGACAGCTTCCGAGCAAGTAGCATCACAACCCAGCCCCCATATCGTATCGGTCGGGTACAATATTACACCACCCCTTTTGAGGACTTCAATCGCATTTGCTATATCTTGTTCTACTGTCATTATCTCTATAGATTATGACTGCAAAAATACTCAGAATTCATCAAAAAGCCAACTAAAGATTCAAATAAATTTTGGTTGACTGATTATATTATGTAAATTTGCGTCAGTAAGCAATGAATTACTCCGCGTCTAAAACAACTAAAAGTGTAAAAAATGGATTGGTGGCGATGTCTTTTTTCGTCATCACTATTTTTATACAATTTTACTCCAGAAAAATATTTCTTGTCGGCTTGGGAGCAGACATTCTCGGACTTAATTCAACGCTTGTCAACATGCTTGAATTTCTAAATCTTGCCGAACTTGGAGTCGGAACTGCTATAGGATTTTCGCTCTTCAAACCATTAAGCTTAAACGACTATCAATCAGTAAATGAAATAGTAACATTTCAAGGATTACTTTATAGACGTATTGCTATTTTAATTCTTGTCTGTGCAATTGTTCTGAGCTGCTTTTTCCCTCTGATTTTTGAAAAATCAGGACTACCGTTATGGTATGCTTACGCATCATTTTTCACGATGCTATTCAGCTCTATGATTGGTTATTTCTTCAATTACAGACAAGTAATTTTATCATCATCTCAACAAGAATATAGAATAATATACAGCTACCGGTTAACTCAGTTAATAAAAATAATATTCCAGATGACAGCTGTCTATTATTCGAATTTCGGGTACATCTGGTGGGTCATTCTCGAAGCTGTCTTTGTTGTAATTTCAGCAGTTGCATTACACTATGTCACACAAAAGGCATTTCCAGATTTAAAAACCGGAGTGTTGTCTTATAAGGAATTATCATTAAAATATGGCAAATTGCGAACTAAAATCAAACAACTGTTTTTCCATAAAATAGGCTCTTTTGCATTATACCAATCAAGTCCACTTATAATTTATGCCTTTATATCATTAAATGAAGTTACTCTATACATGAATTATATGTTGATTTCAGCCGGTATTTTACAACTTTTCAACGCAATATATAATGGAGTTGGAGCCGGAGTCGGAAATGTCGTCGCCCAAGGAGATTGGAACTACTCAAAAACTATATTTAATGAGATTTTCAGCCTCCGTTTTGTTTCGTCGTGGATTGTATTCGTTACTTTTTTCATGACGGCAGGTTCTTTTGTAACATTTTGGATTGGAGCTGATTATATTTTGCCAATGAATACAACTATACTGATCGGAATAATATTATTTCTCAACTTGATCAGATATACGGTTGATACTTACATTCAGGCAAATGGAATATATGGCGATATTTATGCACCAATATCAGAAGCAGTTATAAATTTAACGCTCTCAATATCATTAGGATATTTAATGGGATTGAACGGCATATTAACAGGTATTATTATCAGCCAAATTGCAATCGTAATTCTTTGGAAGCCGTATTACTTACTCTCCAAATTTCCCATATTTAAATTTCGCCGATATATACTAAAACTACTATCTCATTTTTTAATGTCAATTATTTGTACCATTCCTTCGCTAATCTTATATCAATTGATTGACAGTCACTTATATACAACCGAATTCTATCGTTTCATAACACTTACAATTATTTTATTTACCAGTCTTATTGTGAGTAATGGTTTGGGATTTTACATCACCGGTAGTCCTTTCAAAAATGCTCTTTTTCGACTTAAATCAATACGTTCTCTAAAATGATAAGCATTATCACACCAACATATAATCGCGCTAATCTGCTTGGTAGGCTTTATGAAAGTCTAAACGCTCAGAGCTGTATCGATTTTGAGTGGATTGTAGTTGATGACGGGTCAACTGATAATACAACCGAAACGATTAAGCGTTTTATTAGTGAGAATAAATTTCCAATCACGTTATTACATCAATCAAATAACGGGAAGCATACAGCCATAAATCTGGCTATGCATCATTGCAACAAAGAATGGATATGCATTATTGACAGTGACGACCGATTGACACCAAATGCTATCGAAGTTTTATCTCATGAAGCAAAACAAATTGACTCTAACAACATCTGTGGCATAAGTGCTTTAAAAGTAACTCCTGACGGTCATACAATAGGTAAACATCCTGAAAATAGAACCATTGATATGTCTTTTTTTGACTATTACTTCAACTATAGTTTTAAAGGAGATCGTCTTCTAATGTTCCGTTCAAATCTGATGAAATGTAATCCGTTCCCGGTATTTGAAAATGAAAAATTTATTCCTGAGGGTGTCGTTTGGCAGGGTATTACCAATGACAAACTCGTTCGTTTCATTAACTCTAAACTGAATATTTGCGAATATCTGCCTGATGGACTGACCGCGCAATATCGAGAGTTAATGGAGAAAAATCCCGTCGGTAATGCTTTATATTATAAGATTTTATCCGAAAACAAGCGTGCAACATCAATTACAAAAATTAAATGTTCGGTTTTGCACCTTTATCTAATCGAAATTGCATTAAAAAACGGGAGTGACATATCATCAATTTTACCCGATAAAAAGCTCCGTCACTATTATTTATTAGCAAAGATATTAATGCCCATATATAAATTGAAACGTATTCTTTGGAATTAAACTTTCACGTTTTAAATTTTAGATGTATCTTTGCAGGAGTTATAACAACCAATTATGCGAAGAATATATATATTCATACTCATCATAGCATTTTTACCACTACTCTCGACTGCGCAAAAGAAGCCTAAGATTGAACCGGGATACGCGTGGAAACTTGAGCCTCCTCTTGGCTTACACGAGCCATCCACAATCGATACGCTTCTTTTGAACTATTATCGCTTGTCAGTTCCGTCAGATGTATCAGATGCTTACGCTACAACCGGTAACCTTGGGGCTGAAGGTCTCAACTTGATTTTTTTTGATCGCAAGCCAATGAGTGACTTCTTCTTTAACGACGCTCTTTATCATTGGCTTCCGGCTGAATCAAAAATGAAATTCTATAACACACGTATCCCGATGACACTTCTCAGTTATAACACCGGTGGTGGTCGAGATAATGCTCAAGACAGGCTCTCAGGTGTGTTTTCAGGCAATATCAACAAACGTGCTCAAATTGGTGCACTTGTCGATTATCTGTATTCTAAAGGAAGTTATAACAATCAGGCTGACAAAGACTTTACTTGGGGATTTTCAGGTTCATACATAGGTGAAAAATATGAATTTCAAGGATACTTCAATCATTTCAACTTCCTTAATAAAGAGAATGGTGGTATCACCGACGATTTATATATCACAGACCCGGCAGAAGTTCAAGGTGGTACAACATCTATCAAGACTAAAAATATCCCGACCCGACTCAACAACTCTCACTCAAGAGTAGTTGGAACTGATTTATATCTCAATAACCGTTATAAATTCGGTTATTACCATGAAGACCCACCTGAAGAAGGTGATTCAGTACCTCGACGCACCTATATTCCAGTATCAAGCATAATCTGGACGTTCAAATATAATGACAACAAGCATATTTTTAATGCTACGACCAATGAGAATAACTTTTGGGAACACTCCTACCTAAATGCTGCAAGGACATATGACCGTACAACCGCATGGTCTTTAACCAATACGGTCGGAATCTCTCTGCTTGAAGGTTTTAATAAATGGGCTAAAGCAGGTTTGTCTGCTTTTGCCACCCATCGTATAAATAAATATTTCCAAACTCCCGATACAATTACCGGAGTTTTGCCTCTGCCTGAAGGATTGACACCCAACCCATACCCCGATATTGCACCTAAAGGAACTGAAAACTTCTTTTGGATTGGAGCTCAATTGACAAAACAACAGGGAGCTGTATTGAATTACTCGGCAACCGCACAAATCGGAATGATTGCACGTGCTGCCGGAGAAGTTAAACTTGACGGGGAGGTAAACACCCACATTCCCCTCTTCGGTGACACCGTAAGTATTTCGGGATATGGTCACTTCTACAATGTGGCCGCTCCATATTTTATGAATAACTATATTTCAAACCACTTTATCTGGAAAAATGACTTTGGCAAAAGTCGTTCATTTAAAGCAGGAGGTAATATAGATATTCCATTTTCACGAACTCATCTTGATATAGGTGTTGAAAATATCCAGAACCATATCTATTTTAATTCTGAATGTCTCCCGACTCAGTATTCAGGCAATGTTCAAATTATCTGTGCCCGACTACAACAAAATTTTAAATTCGGACCTTTGAACTGGGATAACACGGTAACCTACCAGACATCAACCCAACAAAATATTATTCCATTACCAAAACTTGCGGTCTACTCTAATCTGTATCTGTTATTTAGAGTAGCAGGCGTATTACATGTTCAAATCGGAGTAGACTGCGATTATTATACTAAATACAAGAGTGTAAATTACCAGCCAGCCACAATGAGTTTCTACAATCAAAATCAATATGAATGTGGTAACTATCCCTTCATGAATGCCTATGCAAACATGAAGCTATCAAAAGCACGTTTCTACGTTCTTTACTCTCATGTAAATCAAGGTTTGTTCGGGTCTAATTATTTTTCAATGCCCCACTATCCTCTCAATCCACGCCGATTCCAATTTGGTATTTCAGTAGACTTTGCCAACTAATGAAACGAATTAAATTAACAAAGAAAAAAATACGTCGATATTCCACCGTATTGGTAATTCTGATTGTATTAGTATTCCTAATCAAACAATGTACCGCACCGTTATCAGGCAATCATAACAGACGTGCAGGCGGAGATACAATAAACGTTGCTATCGAAATATCTCCGACGTCAATAAAGACCGATGGAGACACACTTTCGGGATTCCATTATGAAATTCTTCAGGATTTTGCGAAGGAGAAAAATATCAACATCCAATTTTCAGGATTTTCAAATCTGAAAACCGCAATTGAAGGTTTGAATAAAGGTCGATATGACCTCATTGTCAGTGATATTCCGACCACTGCCAAACTAAAAGCCGACTATATATTTACCGACCCTATATATATTGATCGTCGCGTTCTTGTAAAACGTAAATCAGAAGATACAATTCAGTTTTCCCATATCGCGCTTGCCGGTGATACGATTTTTGTAGCGGCAGGAGCACCGGCTTCAGACCGTCTTGCCAATCTTTCCCGCGAAATCGGCGATACAATACATATTATTGAAGACCCGGAATATGGACCGGAACAGCTTGCCATTTTAGTCGCATTAGGCGAAATCAAGCAAGCTGTCGTAGGCGAGGAAATAGCCCGACATATTGCCGCAGATTATCCCAATCTTGACATTTCAAACGCAGTGTCATTCAATCAGTTTCAATCATGGATGACAACTCCTAAACATCAAGAACTTTGCGATTCTATCAACAGTTGGTTTGCCAAATACAATAAAACCAAGCGATTCAAAAATTTAAAATCAAAATATCTACATTCCACTAAATAGTTTTCATCTCTACTATGCCACGAACCGAACAACAGTTAAAGGGAGTTACTCTACTCGGGAATACCGGTGTAAAATACCCTACCCAATATGCACCCGAAGTCCTTGAAACTTTTGATAATAAGCATCCCGAAAACGAATATCTCGTTACATTCACTTGTCCCGAATTCACTTCGCTCTGTCCTAAAACCGGGCAGCCCGATTTTGCTAAAATTGTAATCAATTACATTCCCAATATAAAGATGGTTGAAAGCAAAAGCTTGAAACTATATCTATTCAGCTTCCGCAACCATGGCGATTTTCATGAAGATTGTATAAACATCATCATGAACGACCTCGTCAAATTAATGGACCCTCGTTACATTGAAGTCATCGGTTTCTTTACTCCACGCGGTGGAATCTCTATTTATCCATTTGCTAATTATGCTGATGCTGATCACAAACAGTTGGCGCAGGACCGTCGATTGACAGCATTTAACTATGGTATTGAAATTATAAATAAAAAATGATAGATAAAGCCGTTTTAATACTTTCAGGTGGCATGGATTCAACCACCATGCTCTATGAATTTAAAGACTCAATTGCTGCCGCCATAAATTTTAATTATGGTTCAAATCACAATCAACGGGAGGCTGAATGTGCCAGAATCCATTGCAAAAAACTTGGTATCGAGTTAATCGAAATAGACCTCGCCTTTATCCATCAGTATTTTAAAAGTTCGTTGCTCTCCGGAGCCGACGCTATACCCGATGCCGACTATGCCGAAGAAAACTTGAAATCGACCGTTGTTCCTTTCAGGAACGGAATTATGCTTTCGATAGCTGCCGGTATAGCAGAGAGTCGTGGATTGAATACAGTTATGATGGCAAATCACTCGGGCGACCATGCAATTTATCCCGATTGCACATCACGCTTTGTTATAGCAATGGATGCCGCTATCCAAGCCGGAACATACGCACCGGTCAAGCTAATTGCCCCTTATACCGGACTGACCAAATCTGATATCGCCAAACGCGGCAAAGAATTGGGTATTGACTACTCGCTTACTTACAGCTGTTATCGCGGCGGAAAGAATCATTGCGGAACCTGTGCTACATGTAGAGAGCGTCGCCAATCACTACTTGAAGCAGGAATTGACGACACTACCGAATATGATTCAATTTAAAAATTATTTCTTGTAAAGCTTATATGTCTAATCAGTCGTCATAGTCATATAACAGTTCAAAATCATCAACATACAATACACTTCCACTTCCTCCGGTAAAGAAATCGCCATATTTACTTGCCGATGCAACTATAACAATATGTGTCGGGATACGATTAGTTGCGTTATAATTGAACTTAATTTCAAATTCTCTATAACTATTAACTGATTCTCCAAGCTGAAAGTTTCCGTAGGCAATCACCGAGGGGTCATTAGGACTGAACAACTGAAGATTCTTGGGGTTAGTCCTAATTATGTATGGCTCACCCTTATCAGAAAGCGCACACCATATATTACATGTGTCGGGGCGTCCCTTCAGGTATTCATATCCCGAACCTGCTGTTGAGTTTGATATTGTGGTTGATTTGTATTTAAAATAACCTCTCAATTTGGTCGGACGCTCGGTAAATTCGCGACCGAATGATAAAATACCGTTTGTACCGTCAGTTGCCACATAATATCCGGTAAAGATATTTCCGGCTGCAAGTTTTCCGATAGCACCGATACCTACAAAGCGTGTTTCAAGACAAGCAGATTTTCCGCTTCCGGTTGGAGTGTCATCACTCGGATATGTATTACTTGTACCAAGAGTTGTCGCACCTTTATTACCGGAATCCCAGAACGGGTCAGCACCTTCAGCCCACGGATTCCAAACTTTTCCGTTTAACCACCAGTTATTAAAATCGGTATTGGGTACTTGGAGAGTAACACCGGTTGTGAAAGACAATTCAGAACCATATTCCTCATTACTGTAAGCCCTGACATGGTAAGTTGTCAAAGGTTCAAGATGAACGAGACGGCAAGTAAATGAGCCTCCGTTAGTTGTAATCCATTCTTTAGGAGCGCGTGTCCATTCAGTATCAGAATCTTTGCGATATTCAACACCATTGTCTCTATCTTCCTCGGCTTCACCATATACCCAGCCGACACAAGTCCAGCCATCAGCACTAACAGTCGTTACCGATGCCTGGCGTGACTCAATATAGATATACCAAGTTTCTTTAACACCAAACTGCTCAACCTTAACTTCAACAGGACGGCTGAAATCAACCGGTCCGTCAAGCAGGTTGGTTTCAACAGTTGCTCCTTCGGGCCATAGTTTTATAGAAAGCACATTAAGAGCTGAAACATCAGCATTTGAAGATACATAGGCAATAACACGATGGGCGGGAACGTCAATTTCACTTGACCCGATTTGGTTTGCCACAGTAAAATAACGTTCTATAGGTTGGTTGGCAGTTATTGTCCAAGCATAATCCTGATACAGAGCGACTGTTACCTTTTTAGGTTCTGATAAATCAACAGGTAGCGCAGGGTCAAAGTCGACAAAATGAGATTCAGGAGTCAACGCAAAGGAGTCGACCATGACACTTCTTATGTTAACATTTTCTTCAAGATAAACATTAACAGTCATTTCGGTTGAATCTATCTCAGCAGCCTTAAACGAGCCTGCAACATCAAAAGCACGAATATTTGCCTGTATTCTTGGATAAGGTATATCATTTTTAATGCACCCGCTAAATACAGACAGAACTGCACAACAAAGCGGAACAAAAATATTTTTCAATCCTTTCATAATATATATGATTATATATGGATTCCAAGTCCGAAATTGATATTGAAAATATTGAATCTAAAGTTAGCGCCCGATGAAAAACGAGTACCTTCCTCAACTTCATTTGTAATTTGTTTCTCTCGATTGAAGTTCAAGCCAAAGACGCCAAACGACACATTAAAAGAAACATTATCCATTATAAATACACATACACCCGGACTGAAATTCAAAGCTCCTGTTGTTACATTTGTACGTGTATCTTTTAATTCCTCGTTATAATAACGTTTAAAACGGCTTATTCCGCTACCCAAAGTTAAATCAACCTCATTGAAGATAGCAAAACGTTTTGAAGCACCAAGTCCGACATAATTACGATAGAAAACCGAAGCCGAATAACTTTGTGAATAATAACTGATATTACTTATTGAAAAACTGAGATCCTCATCAATATCAACCGATAAATGCTGAAGATCAGCCATTGTCCTGACATAATTAAATTTCAAACCGATCGACTGATTATTTCTGAAGAAATATGAAATCGAAGGTCTGAGTGAATAGGCTTTTACTTTAAAATCAAGGTCGGTGATGATTGACAACATTTCAAGATCATCAGTCGAAAACTCACCATAAGATGCAGTCAAACCAAATGCCCATTGTCCTTTGGGGATGATCAGGTAATTAAACAACCCGCGATCATATCTGCCGTAGTTTTTTTCAGGGATAATAATACTGACCGTATCATCTCCGATTATGACCTTCTCGTCAAATCCATCGGGGCGGACAACAGTAGAATCAACCGGTATTTTTTTACGGTTCGCCATCGATTTTAAAGGATTAAATTCACTTCCAACCGGTTCAGCTACAATCTGCTGACAAAAGCCGAGACCAATTAATGCAATGATAATATATATCGCTCTTTTCATTGTCAACATAATTTATAAGTAAAACACCACGCCAAACGTGATTGAAAACAGATTAACATTAAAATTGGCTGACTGTGAACGAGTGTGAGCCACATAAATCTGGTCGGTAATCGCTTTAGTTTTGTGATAAGCAAAACCGAGTACGCCGACATTAACCTCTATAGCAGAATAGTTGGTCAGGAACATACACATACCCGGAGCCAGACCGATATCAAGCGAATAATCACGTTCAAATACTCCCGTCAGTTCTTCTCCGACACCATTAAGTAATTTTGACTCACCACCTCCAACTTGAACCTGCAGTTCATTGAACAAGCCGAAACGTTTACTGTCACCGAGACTGATATAATTACGGAATGCAGCCATTCCATAATATGTGTGGCTCAAACGATAAAGATTGGTGATGTCATAGCTTGTTTCGCTGTCAATAATGACACTGGCGTTGCGCAGACGCGTTAACGAACGGGCATAAGCCAAACGTCCGCCGGCAGCCATGTTATCTTTGAAAGCATACATCAACATCGGTGACACTTTAAACGAATAAGTATCACCATTCAAATTTTCAATTATAAAAAACTTGTAGTTGTTTTGATCAGACTGGGTGTAACTAACACTCACACCTGTAATCCATTGCCCTTTCGGGATAAAAGAGTGTTGTTCGAGACCTCGCTTGAACACCTCCTGACTTGACAGCCCTAATGATATACCACCTAAAAAGACTGTCAGAATCAAATATTTCAGATAGTTAGAATTCATTTCCCTCAAAACGTGTGATACATGATTATGTTTTGAAATTCAAAATTACTCTTTTTTATTTGATAACAGAACTTATTATCAGTTAAAAAGTCTTAACCACGCTATTATGGCACTTTTTTCCATTTTTTTTAAAATTTTCTTGCATTTTTCTTGCATAACTAAAATTTTCGTTGTTACTTTGCGATGTTAACTAAAATAATAGTTAGAAATATGGCTAAAAAAGGAAGATTAAAAGAAATTCTAACACGTCGCGAAGAGGAACTCCTTCAAATACTTTGGAGCGCGGGCAAACCCATGGCGGTCAGAGAACTCCTCACACTGTTTCCCGAACCTCAACCCCATTTTAACACAGTATCAACTGTGGTACGCGGGCTCGAAGATAAAGGATATGTAAGTCATCATGAAGATCATGATGCTTTTCGTTATTTTCCGACACACGACCGTGAATCACTTGGACGACGAAGCTTAGGCAACGTAATCAAAGGTTATTTTAATAACAGCTATCTTAATGTTGTCTCAACATTGGTTGAAGATGATACAATCTCCATTGATGAATTAAAAGAACTCATCGAAATGATTGAACAGAAGAAAGGAGACAAATAATATGGGCTCATTTACCGCATACTCATTGTCGGTGTCAGCTGTCTTGATAATATTATGGCTGATCTACCGATTTTTACTGGCTCAAGAAAATCAGCCTCGGTTTAACCGCGCTGTTTTACTCGGGATATACCTGCTTTCATTTTTAGCACCATTACACCCCTATTTTCAAACGATTATGAAGCATGGCAATGATGAGTCAGTTCAAGTAGCGATTGGCGAAATCACAGCCGAGTTAATTGAGCCGTTGGAAATTACTAATGCTTCCAACATCTCAGTTGCATCAATTATCGTGATGGTTTATATCTTTGGTGTAATTGTTTCACTCATAAATACTATAATTGGAACAGTTAAAATTTGTCGCTTGATTTCAAGTTATGGCTATCAGACAATTAACGGCGTAAAATTGGTCATTACCGACGGGAACAAATATCCCGACCCATTCAGCTTTATGAACTACATTGTTATGTCGCGTAAAGATTATGAATCGACCGGAGCCAACCTTATCATTACCCACGAGACCCGTCACATCAAGTTGAAACATCCCATCGACCTGTTGATTGCTCAACTCTGCATAATCTTTTGCTGGTATAATCCGGCAGCCTACCTGTTGAAGGGAGAGTTACGCGATGTCCATGAATTTCAAGCCGATATGGCAGTTTTGAATAGTGGTGCCAATATTCAGCAATATCAATTACTCTTAATAAAAAAAGCTGTTGGCAAAAAGTTTCCAGCCATCGCCAACAGCTTCAATCATAGTAAACTTAAAAAAAGATTAACAATGATGTCAAACAAAAAAACTTCGGGCCAAGGCGCAAAGTTGCGCGCTCTGGCAATCGTTCCCGCTCTGGGAGTAACCCTTTTGGCGTTAAACTGTACGCCTGTAGTCAATGCACTCTCAAAAATCTCAAATGCCGAAACAATTCATGAGATGTTCAGCGAGAAAAACGTCGACAAAATTACATCAAATCCGGCTGATAACCAAATAATGGAGGCAGAAGAATCGCCCAACGACCAAAAAGTGTATGATTCAGTTCAGCAGATGCCCCAATTCCCCGGAGGCGAAAAAGCGCTCTTGGATTATATTATCAAAAATCTCAGATATCCCAAGTCTGAAATTAACAATCCAAAAACTGCACGTGTTATAGTTCGTTTTGTCGTTGAAGCAACAGGTAAAGTTGGCGATGTTAAAATAATTCGCGGTGCTTCAGAAGCATTTGATGCCGAAGCTATTCGCGTTGTCAAAACACTCCCCGATTTCATTCCGGGCAAAGAAAACGGCAAAGATGTGGCTGTATGGTACAATCTACCGATTAAGTTTGCCACCATTTCAGATAAACCGGCAACAAATGAACCGGCTTCTGTTAAAGAGCCAGTGACTTCCAAGAAGGCTGAAACTCCCGATGAATCAGGAGTCTATCGCTCAGTTGAAAAAATGCCACAATTCCCCGGAGGTGAAATGGCACTTCTCCAATATATTGCTAAAAATATGAAATATCCCGAAAGCGCGGTTAAAGCAAACGAGGAAGGCAGAGTCGTTATAAGTTTTGTAATCGGTGCCGACGGCAAGGTTGGTGAAACAAAAATTTTACGCAGCCGAGGTGAAGCGTTAGACGCTGAAGCAATCCGCGTGGTTAAATCGCTCCCCGACTTCATTCCCGGTCAATCAAATGGCAAAAACGTTCCCGTTTGGTACAATTTTCCAATCAATTTCAAGCTGACGGAGAATAAATCTTCTGATTCCAAATAGTCTAATATTATATACTTACCGGAACTCATGTCCGTTAGTTTCAACAAGTTGCCGAATATTCTATTAGTAATTTTATTCATCGCTTTGATATCTGATATGCAGGCATCAGCAAAAACCTACTACTCCAAGCAGCAAACTATACCGCTTCAAAACAAGGCTGACTCATGTATCATAGCTAAAGATTGGAAGCAAGCACTTGATTTGTATATGGAAATTATTGACCACACCAAATCGCCGGAGCGCCGTATTATACAAAATGCAGCAGAGTTGTCTTCGAAATTAGGTAATATTGATTATTCAATGCAACTGCTTTGGCGACTTGTGTCATCCAACCCTAACTGGTATCTTCCAGCCCCCCTTGACGACAACTTTATGCCACTTAAGTCACATCCCGACTGGACAAGGCTTAATGACACAATCACTTCTCGCCGAAACCACATCGAAAAAGACTACGACCACACCTTGATAGCTCGCTTAAAAAGAATACGGAAAGCCGATCAAAACGTACGTCACGAGTATTTGCAGGCAATTAAAGCCATACCGGCTGATTCGACTAAAATTGATTCGCTGGTTCGACGCATGACCTATAACGATTCAATCAATCTGATTGAAGTCAAAGATATCCTTACGACCTACGGATGGCCACCGAGGAATATCGTTGGAAACAACGCCTCAACGTTATGGCTCGTTATCCAACATGCCGACACAGACACTCAAAAGCAGGTTTTACCGATTCTCAAAGAAGCTGTGAAATCCAAAGCTGTCAAAGCTTCCCAAATCGCCATGCTTCAAGATCGTATTCTCGTCAACTTGGGTAATAAACAAATTTATGGTACTCAATTATATCAGGATGATAATGGGAAATATCAATTTTACCCCATTGAAGACGCAGAAAACGTAAATGCCCGAAGATCTGAAGTCGGGCTTGAAACAATTGAAGATTACTATCTTAGAATATCAACTTTCTATTAAATTCATAACAAGTTAAGCGAATGCGTCGGAAACTGAAGTGATTCTGTTTTCGACGCATGATTTTTTATAATTTATATAGACTGATAAATCAAATAAAATACAATGTTAAATGAACAAAATAAGGGCGAAAAGCGTAATAAGTAAAAAATCACATTATTTTTAATTACAGAAAAATGAAAAATCTTAAACGAATTTTTGCTGCAGTAGCATTGGTCTGTGCAGTAGCCTTACCTTCAAGTGCTCAATTTAGATTTGGTGTTCGCGCCGGTCTCGCTGTAAACTCACTCCATGCAAGTGAAAAGACATTTGACAGTTCAAACCGTGCAGGATTTACCGGTGGTATCACATCAGAGTTTACAATTCCTATTGTCAATCTGGGTTTTGACGCATCAGTTTTATACGCCCGCCGTTCGGTAAACTTTACCGATGATAATGGGACTACATCAAAAAATAACGATTACATCAATATTCCCATCAATCTTAAATATAAACTTTCACTCCCGGCTGTTGGTAAAATTATTGCACCGTTCATTACAACCGGTCCTGATTTCTCATTCCTCGTTTCGGGGCGAAATCTTTCGGGAGCATTGAAGCAACGCAAATTTGACACTGCGTGGACTGTTGGTGCCGGTGTTGAATTGATTTCTCATCTTCAAGTCGCAGCCAACTATGGTTTTGGTCTCAACAATCAGGTTTCGGGCAAGGATGCGCTCTACAGCTCTAAAAACCGATGCTGGACAATCACTGCAAGTTACTATTTCTAATAAAGAGAAAAAAATATAAAATTGAAAGTGCAGCCGTTTCGGTTGCACTTTTTTTGAAGTTGTTGATCTTCGATCAACTCTTATGTGTCAAGCGGCTGAACGAGCGTTCAGCCCTACACTGTTAATATGCCTCGCCAACAATGTAATACAGGCACTGTGCCAATTTGACACAGCGCCTGCATTTTATAAATAACAATTCTTTTAATTACATTGCACGAACTACCATATCTTCGAGCTGAGCGATTGTTTTGTGTCCGCTTTCACGCTGAAGTTCAAGACCTTCTTTAAAGAGAATCCATGTGGGATATTCAGTGAATCGGTATTTTTCTTTGGGCTGGCCGTTGTGAGAGCAATCATAGTCGATTATGTGAAGTTTATCACCAAATTTAGCAGTCAACTCGTCCATAAGTTTTTTGAGTTCGGCATATTCCTGACCTTCTGACTTTTGGAAAAGTACGAGGGTCGGGGTTGTTCCTTTAACTTTATCTTCAATAGGTTTCATATAAATATGTTTTTTAAAGTTTCTATTAAAATAACAATCAACTCACTGTTTTGGTTGGCAAAAAAATTTTAAATTTGCACTATGAAAAAAGTTGGACTATTAGGAGGTATGGGTCCGGAATCGACCATAGCTTATTATCACGATATTGTTTTTGGAGTACAAGCCGCGACCGGCAAACAGTTCTTTCCCGACCTCTCAATCGAGAGCTTAAACCTGTTTGAGATTGTAAAGTTGTGCAAAGAACAGAAGTATAACACTCTCGTCAATCTTTTCAAGACTGCAGTTGAACGATTGGCGGCAAGCGGTGCCGACTTTGCGGTCTTGACTGCCAACACCTCTCATATCGTTTTTGACCAACTGCAGGCGGTCTCCCCTCTCCCGTTGTTGAGCATAGTCGAGGCAACCTGTGACGAAGCTCAGCGTCGGGGCATAAAAAAAATTGGATTGCTTGGCACTTGTTTTACGATGGAAGAAGATTTCTTTAAAAAGCCTTTTAGAGAACGTGGAATAGACATCATTGTTCCTGACAAGCCTGAAATTGACTATGTAAGCGACAAAATTTATTCAGAACTCGAATTTGGAGTTGTAAAGGAGTCGACACGCGCTCGTCTTCAACAAATAATCAGTGAAATGAAAGAACGCGACAATATCGAGGCAATTATTCTCGGTTGCACCGAACTACCCCTTATTTTAAATGATGAAAACAGTCCGGTTCCATGTCTCGACACAATGAAAATCCACGTTCAAAGAATTGTAGAAGAAATTCTTTGTTAATGCATTGACTCCAGTTCCAGCAAGACTATGCACGGCATTATGCCAAATCGGAAAGCTATATTCTGACCGATACCGGTGCTGACATACATTTTGCGGTCGCCATGTTCATACATTCCGCCCCATTCTCTGTAGGACCATTGAGAAGGAGACCAATTCCCGACTTTGAACTGCATGGCATGAGTATGTCCGGCGAGAGTCAAATCTATGCCCTCGGTTTTAAGGACTTCACGACGCCAGTGCGACGGGTCATGCGACAGCAAGATAGTAAAATCGTCAGGCGAAATATCTTTGACAGCCTTTGGCAAATCGGAATAATCAGGGAATTTCTTACTCCCCGCATTATCGACTCCGACAACATTAATTCGGTCTTCCCCCCGGCAAATCACCACCGATTCATTTCTCAGTACATTCCATCCGATTTCATGCTGAGCTTTTATTATTTTTGAAAGCTCCTTAATAGGTGTATAAGGCTTTTTATATTCGCGATAAAGACAAAAATCGTGGTTACCGAGTACCGAATAAACGCCGTCACGAGCTTTCAATTGACTTAAATCATCTTTAAAGCGGTCGATTTCCGACGCCGATATATTAACAAGGTCGCCGGTGAAAACTATCAAGTCGGGATTAAGCGAATTTACAGTATCTACAATCAACTTGACAGTTGCCGGCGTTGAAGAATAGGTTCCGAGGTGAAAGTCAGACAAATGAACAATTCTGTAGCCATCAAACGATTTCTTTATTTTTGGAGAGCTGACTTTGACATCTTCAACTTTTACCTTATTCCATCCCGAAGTAATACCATAAACAACTACAATAATCCAACAAATTGCAACAATCAATCCGATCACATTAAATAATAAAACCGGGAAAGAGGGCACAAACTTTGCGATAAAATTAGCGATTAACGATATTATGGTAAAAATAAATATCGGGACAACAATACACATTGACAGTCCGAAAAGCTTGTTTAATACTTTGTGACGGTATGAAGGTGCGATAAGAGTTCTTAAAAGCACCAAAAAATAATATAGCGACGGGAGTACTACCAGAATTTTAAGCCATAAGGGCCAATTTGGAACGACATCGTTCAAAATATACGCGTCTGATAAGCACAGAATTGTGACCAATAGCAAAAAGATTGTTGCCATGAATTTATTTGTCTTTATAAGATTGTAGTCATTAATACAGAATAAAATATATAGCGCAAAATAATTTATAGTGCCAATTATTCCTATACCTTTATTCCGCGTCTATAAATAATAACAAATTTAAGAAAAAAAAGATTAATCAAAATTAGATAACTGTCGAAAAGTAGAATTTTCATTCATTATTAATCATTTAAAATATGATATTATGGCATCAATCCAAGTTAAATTCCGTAAATCGTCAGTATCCGATCATCCGGGTAGTGTTTATTATTTGATTATCCACAACAGTAAGTCAAAGCAACTGACAACACCCTATCGCCTTTTTCCTGACGAATGGAATGATTTTATAAACAAAACTACATCCTCAGTAAAAAATTCGCGAAACCCCAATATTTCAAGCATCATGTTCGCGACTGAAATTGAATTGAGACGTTTTTTGATAATCAAAGAAAACCTCACGCTGAAACGTGAGAAATATACGGTCGACGATATAATCGATGAGTTCAAAATGTTTGTCTCAAAATATTCGCTGTCAAATTATATGGGATCATTGATAGGACAAATGGTTCAGAACTATAAGATCAGAACATCTCAGAACTACAAAACAACTCTCAACAGTTTTTGCAACTTCATTCACGAAAAATATCCTTTGCTAAACCCGACTATCGATTATCTTACCCCTGATACAATCCAGAACTATGAAGGTTGGCTTAGGCTACGAGGGGTAACGCCCAACGCATCTTCGTTTTATATGAGAATTTTGAGAGCCGTATATAACCGTGCGGTTGATGAACAGATCATCTACAATCGAAATCCGTTTAAACATGTATATACCGGCATTGACAAAACCATCAAACGCGCTATATCACTCAAACTTATAAGCAAAATAAAACATCTTGACTTATCTTACAACCAATCACTCGATATGGCTCGGGATATGTTTATGATGAGTTTCTACCTGCGCGGAATGAGTTTTATTGATATGGCATATTTGAAGTACACCGACAATCAAAATGGATACATAGTCTATCGCCGTCGTAAAACCGGGCAAAAACTCACAATCAAATGGACAAGCGAAATGCAAAGGATAATTGATAAATATCCGCGCAATCAAAGTGGCTATCTTCTCCCGATTTTAGGGCTCGAAAACTGTCGTAATTATAATGCCTATCGAAGCATCGGGAGCCGCATCAATCGTAATCTGAAAATCATAGCCCGACTTGTAAACATCAACCAGACACTCACTCTTTATGTAGCCCGACACAGTTGGGCATCGGCAGCTCAATCAAAAGGTATTCCACTTAACGTTATCAGTCAAGGAATGGGACACGATTCCGAGTCAACAACGCGCATCTATTTAAGTTCGCTTGACACATCCCTTGTCGACAAAGCGAATTCTCTAATTTTAAATAGTCTGTAAACTACCCGATCTATCTATAGTTATTAATGCTCGCCATAGAATCAAATTAAAATAAATTTCAAAAAAATTTGGTAGGTAAAAAAAAACTGCGTAAATTTGCATCGCTTTAGAGATATGAACACATATTTTTGAGCATTAGGATTGTCTTATGGTGTAATGGTAGCACTGCAGTTTTTGGTTCTGCCTGTCTTGGTTCGAATCCAGGTAAGACAACTTCTTCAAAACCTCATCCTACTGTTTATCAGTTCGATGAGGTTTTTCTTTTATACACTCTCTTATTTACAGTCATTTTAACTGAGTTGGAAATCACAAATTGTGATGTCAATCCGATTAATATGGTTTAAACAACGCACAAGGCTTTATCTCGGCGTCCTGTAGAAATCATAACACCTGAAAAGTAAAAGCCCTAAAAAATCCCGATAAGACTTGAAAAAAATCAAGCCGGAATCTTAGCCCAGCTGTTTGCTCCGGCTGAATAGTTAACGTTATTCGAATTATTTCTTACTAAAGAAATGTTTAATAGCATCGGCATATCCGAACAGTATACCGAGAATAATCAGAACGCCTAATATATTCAGAATCATAATCTAAAAATTTTAAATTTCCCCAAATTTACAAATTTAATTTGATTTACACAAGTGGCAAGTTATAATTTTAACTATGCATTTAATATTTCACGTTACTGTAATGAAGTTATTTAGTAGGTGACAATTAGGATTGAGCCTTTCCCTCGCTTGTTGACCTTTGAGGTTTTGGTAGCTACCCATTTTTGCCCGAAGAACCCCTGTTCACGAAAGTTGTTATTAAACATCTCGGTGAGCTTTACTCGGACATCTTTGAGTATGTCATCGTAAATATTGCGTGCCATTGTTTGATTTTTTTGTTTTTTGATTGTTATTTAAAGAAAAAAATAGTAACTTTGTAAGGTGGTAATCGGTAGGGCTTAGAAATAGGTCGTATTCTACACCACACCCCGGCACTATGTGTCGGGTTTTTTTATTTCATCAATTCTAAATGATCCGTCCACTTGTCTAACAACACATAAAATCTTTTCAAGTATTACCTCTTTATTTTGAAGACGATCATTATTTTTAATCCATGTAGGTAGATAGTTAAATTTATCCCAGATATAATCCACCGAATAATCCGGATGATTATGAAAATATAGTATAGCGATTTTAGCTTTTTGCGTATTTGCTCTGTTCATAGCGTAAAGAGGGTTACCATCTTCAATACCTTTAATATCCATTAAAACACCATTTAAATAGCCGTCAGGACATTTCTCACCATCAAGTTTCTTTTCACTTTGAAGAATTATCGAATATCCATTTTGAAAAAGAGCCTGTACCGCATTCTTTTCATAATCGCCTCTTGGAATACCAAAAATGCCCTTATCTTTATCAAAATTATGTTCTATATGGGTTGCCTTTAATCCTCCGGTAGTCGCATTGTATTCAAGATCTTTATAATGTGGATCGCTCTTTAGACAATTATATTCTCTCAACCTACCGCACTCAACAGCCAATTTACCTACTATTGTACAAGCCCTGCATTTATCACTATTGGGGTCATAGGCAAGATTCTGATATTTTTTGCAGTCGCCACACCCCTTGGGAAAATAAGGATGTTTCTTGGGGAACACAGTCATTTCTTGCCCGGCATTGTAGCGGAACATTCTCATTTTCGGTTCATCGGTGCAAGCGTCACCTACTGCCTTTGCCACTTCAGGATCGGACATCGGATAATCATCACGCAGAACTTGCTCGACTGTACAACGGCAGTTCCACCCATTGGGCGGTAGATAAGACTTCCAAAAGTCATCAGACGGAGGGAGTGTTGTATTGTCGAGGGCAGCGTGATCAGAACGAACACGCTCGTCGCCGGCAGTACGATATTGGAGATTGTAACGATCGCCGTCCTCCATTATGTCGTGCCACTTGACAGCCATTTGCGAGGTGTGTAGCGCATGGTTATACTCGGCGTAAAGATAGTTGATGTTATATCGTTTGTCGATAGCTGGAAAAACCAATAAACCAATTAAACGAATGAATGCTTTAGACTCAGCCTATAATGGTGTTCCTCTGATCAATGGCGAGGAATATTCGTGGGGTGATGTTAAAGTCTGCATCAATGGTGTGCAAGTCTTGGGTATCACTGCAATCTCTTACAGCGATAAACAAGATAAACAAAACAACTATGGTGCAGGACGCCACCCTGTTAGTCGAAGCCGTGGACGCATCACTCCCGAAGCTAAAATCACTCTCTACATGAGTGAAGTTGTGGCAATCTCGCGCACCTCGGCAACCGGACGTATCCAGGACATCGCTCCGTTTGACATCGAAGTGGCTTACATGCCCCCTAACGGTATAATCGTGGTTGACAAAATCCGCAACTGCGAGTTTACCGAAAACGTACGCAACTGGAAAGAGGGCGACATGAATCAGCAGGTAGAATTACCTCTGCTTCCGAGCCATATCGAATATGGCAAGCCCGACGGCGTATAATCAACAGACCCATTTATTTAACAACCGTAGGAGCGGTGCAACATCCGCTCCTACTTTAACAAACAAAAAAACATTATGGATAACGAAAACAAGACATTAGACATCAACACCGAAAACTATAAAGTCATCAATGGTGACGTAACCGCAGAACAAATTAATGAATGGAAAAACCGCAATGGTCGCATTCATGAAGTGGAAGTTGCCGATACTGAATTTGAGGAACTCCACCGTGGTTATTTCCGTCGTCCCGACATGAAAACCATGCAAGCATTCTCAGCAGCTGCCAAGACAAACGAAATCAAAGCAGCCGAAGTGATGTTTGATAACTGTTGGCTCGGTGGTTCATCTGCAATGAAATCCGACGCTGTCTATAAAATGCAAGCAATCGGTGAATTACAAAATATCTTTGGTAAGTGTGTCTCTAAGTTAAAAAACTTGTAGAGGCGTATCAACTTGGTGGAGGCGTGGATCAGAACGATCCCGCCGAAATCGCCAAGGGGTGCGCCTTGATTCGGGCGAATTTCCACATCGACCCGACAACGCTACCACACGATGAGTGGGCTATGCTTTTTCAGCAAGCCGTTTGGTTAGAAAATTTCCGCCTTGAAAATCAGGCGCGAGTCTTAGCCCAGCTGTTTGCTCCAGCAGAGTAGCAGGTTATCTTTTGGGGAACTATTTCTCAAAGAATGTCCTAATTAGTTCAGCGAACCAAGAAAAGATTCCGATTAGAAAAAGCCCAAGAAGAATAAAACCAATAATCTGAATAATAATCGAAAGCATACTTAATTTTTTTTAGTTCCCCAAATTTACAAACTAATTTTGATATTAGCAAGTGTCAAGCTATAATTTAAATTACAGTTTTAATATTTCCGGTAACTGTAATGCAGTTATTCAAGAAGTAACACAAAATATGGTTATCCTTCAAAATAAGGTGGAGGAGACCCAAGGTGTGTTTTCTAAATTGGGGGATTTCATAATAAAGTTTAACCAAGGGGCACAATGGATTTCAAACTTATCATCAACTTTTAGGGAGACTCTTGCTCCTGGTGCAGAACTAAACTATAAATTAGCCGAATTGGTTGCTATTGCTGGTCCGACCGCTGAGGAACTTGCCCTCGTTGAAAAATCTGCCCGAGAAACAGCAAATTTCAATAAAGTTTATTTCTGTTTTACTTAATCGACTGAATAAATGAAGTAATATCAGCAAGGACTTCCTGTGAAAAAGTTTCTTCGAGGATTTTATATTCTTCGACATTACCGGTTATAGCGTGTTGCATCATGTGATTTAGACCCGGATAGGTTACAACTTTTGCTTGATGAGCAAGTTGAGTTGCTAAATCATAATTTAGCGAAGGCGGAACCTGAGTGTCTTTTTCGCCATAAATGATAAATGCCGGAATTTTCAGAGACTTTAAGTCTTTTGCCGGGTCATATCCAAGAAAATACATCATCCAATAGTTATCGGCTTTTGCAGTCAATACACTCTTCAGCTGTGCAGCAAGATTGATTGTCAACGCACTCGATTTATAGCCTGGATAAAACTCCTCAAGCTTTTCATCATCAATTGAGTTACATTCGGGGGTTTTCAACCTATATTCAAAAACTTTGGCTATTGCATTTCTAAATTTCTCAGCTTCAGGTTCAGAAACACCCGATTTCATCAAAGCTACTTTATTTTGCCATGCAATAATTTCTTTACCTTGAATTGACGGACCTGCTATTGAGATTATAAAATCAGGTCTATCGCTCTTTGCACCAAGCATATAAGCAATCAGTCCACCCTCACTATGACCGAGAATACCTATTTTGCCAAAGCGTTCATTTTCTCGAATCCAGTTCATCACAGTAGCGGCATCTTCAGCAAAATCGGCAGTTGTTGAGTTCAAAATATCGCCTGTCGATTTTCCAACACCTCGGTCATCATATCTAAAAGAAGCAATTCCGTTCCGTGCCAAATAATCAGCAATCACAGCAAAAGGTTTATGCTCAAACAATTCTTCATCGCGATTTTGCTGACCGCTACCAGTTACCATAACAACTATCGGAGTCGATGAACCAGCATCTTCAGGAATTGTCAATGTACCCACAAGTGTTGAACCTCCTTTAACGTTATTGATAGATATTTCTTTGGTTTGATATGGGAATGGAGGTTGTGGCGTTTGAGGGCGATTAGTCTTTTTATTTTCAGATTTTGACAGATTCAAAGGCAGTTTTACAGGACCTTGATTAAAAGTTCCTGTTATACTGTCTCCTTTCAGACTTCCGGAGTAAGCAACACCAAGTTTCTTAACTGTTAAGTTTAAAGAGTCATCCGATAAAAATATAGTCTCACAATCGATTGACTTAACTCCTTGATCGGGAGAATCCATTATTATTTTTCCAGGAGAGATATGAAATACGAGCTTCAATGAACGGTTACCCAAATTAAGCTTTCCTTCCCACGAACCTTCAATCGTTTGAGCTCGGCAAGCCGATAAAGAGACAACAAGCATCAGAGATATTATCAGATAATCGAATAATTTTCGCATAATTGTAAAATTTATAAATAAGTTACGGTTTTTGTTTGCAAAAATAAAAAATATTATATGACTATACAATAATACGTTACAAAAAGAATTGATCAGGCTGTTGTAAACACGATTGTATTCTTGTCGGTAATTTCTTTACCTGAAATATAATTTTTGCCTTCAAGCAAACACAAGTCGTTTAGATGTTCAATCTTCTCGGTCACAATTTGACGCAACAACTCCCCTCTCAACGTTTTCAAACGGTTGGCACCCGGAGATCTGACGTTATTACCGCCCAACAGTTCAACAAACTCAGCCCTAACGACTTTAGCCTTTGCAGCAAGCAATTTCATATCAAATTCACGCTCTGCATCAGCCGGTAGCAGATTGAGAATTTCATTATTGCCTGTTTGTGCCATTCCACTGATAATCAAACGTGTCACATCTTCACGCCAATAACTTGACATCGTTTCATTTCCCGGCGCAAGTTTGGTCGTGAAATCAAAACGATAAGCCTTGATAATATCATCGGGACGCAAGTAGCCGTAAAGTGATGAAATAATTCTCACTTTTTTGTTGGTAAAATCTTTTCCTGTCTCACTCAACGTGTCGTATTTAAACGCTTTGAATACTACTCCGGTAAAAGCCTCTATCGCCCGGGCTCCATGCCGTTTGTCTTCAAATTCGTATATCATTTCATGCAATCGGAGAGCCATAGGCAAGCTGATTTTAACAGCCGCAGCCAATTGTTCGGCTGACATTCCCCTCAAAGAGAACATTAACTCATTAGCTTTTTCATCTAAAAGAGGTTTATTATCGGCTGACACAGTTACAACATCGTTGCACTGAGTCATAGTTTTTGATTCGGCGATGAGAATTAACATTTTTCTTACATATTTTTGAAAATGTAAAGGTAATAATTCTCTTTAAAACATACAAAATTACCCAAAGAATAATTTAATTATTAACAATCAGCCTATTTTTTAATTTTAACAACAAAAAATCAAGTAATTTTATGTAACTTTGTGGAAAATTTCGATATCCCCTATAATGGAAAAAGATTTGACCCTTGACGGCATAAATATTCATTACACAGTTGAAGGCTCGGGAGCTCCGCTCATCCTAATGCATGGATGGGGCTGTGACCACTCGACTGTTGCGTCAGTGGCTCGCACAGCTTCCCAAACCCATACTGTTTACAACATAGATTTTCCCGGCTTTGGAAAATCGACTGAACCGACCGAAGTTTGGGGTGTTGAACGCTATACACGTTTAATTGAAGATTTTTGTAAGGCTCTAAATATAGAAAAACCATCGTTAGCCGGGCACTCATTCGGTGGACGTGTCGCAATCGTATTTGCATCACGCAACCCGGTTGACAAGTTGATTTTGATTGATGCGGCAGGTGTAAAACCAAAACGCTCGATGAAGTATTACGTCAAAGTTTACTCGTTTAAACTCTCAAAATTGATATACAAAATCTTGTTGGGAGCTGAAAAAGCGAAAGAACGTATCGAAAAAGAGCGTTCGCGCAGAGGGTCGTCAGACTATCGAAATTCGTCGCCTCAAATGAGAGCCATTATGAGTAAAGTTGTCAATGAAGATTTATGTCATCTTATGCCTGAAATTTCAGCACCAACTTTATTGATCTGGGGTGAGAACGACACAGCGACACCTCTTTCCGATGCAAAAAAAATGGAACGTCTCATTCCTGATGCCGGACTTGTAAGCTTTCCCGGTTGCGGGCACTACAGTTTCCTTGACAATCCCGGTCAATTTGCCGCGGTACTGAACAGTTTTTTGAAATCATAAATAAAATCCCATAATGTCTACCGTCTATACATCAACAGTCTATATCGTCGCAGGGCTTACAGCTTTGTTTTTCTGGATTCCTGCGATTTTCATGACTTTGAAACGAGATTTAATGATGTTCCAGCAAAATTCATATCGTCCGGAACGATACTCCCGCTGGGCATCTCAAACAGGAGAATCAACAACAATTGCACGTTGTTTCTATCTTTTTGCCACAGCCTTTTTGCTGGTTCCGATGATTCCATTTATCATTTCGGCTCCCGTTGCCGCCTTAGTCGCAATATGGTTTACCCTTTCTTTATTAAAGGCAAAATATAAGAAGCCATTAGTATTTACTCCGCGTGCAAAACGACTGATGGGAGTGGCTTTAACATTGGCTACCGTCTTAGTTGCAATCGCATGGTTGCTGACCGGATTGAAAGGGGCATGTGTTGTTGCATACGCCCTATTGTTTTTATCTCAGTTCGTCTTGTTGAGTTCTTATACAATCCTTATTCCGGTTGAAAAATCAATCAATAAGAAATATTACAATGAAGCCGCCTCAATTCTGAAGGCGATGCCCGACCTCAAAATCATTGGTATTACAGGCAGTTACGGCAAGACAAGCACCAAGCACTATCTGCAACGTATTTTATCTGAGAAATATGAGACATTAATGACGCCGGGCAGCTACAACACAACCCTTGGTGTTGTGCGTACAATCCGTGAATATCTTAAGCCATATACAGAAATATTCATTGTCGAGATGGGTGCCAAACAGCCGGGCGACATCAAAGAAATTTGTGATCTCGTTCACCCTCAGGATGCTATCATTACCGCCGTAGGTGAACAACACCTTGAAACATTCAAAAGCATCGAAAATGTTCAGCGCACCAAATTTGAACTTTTCGATTCACTCCCGAGCAACGGTCTTGCTGTCATCAATAACGACTTTGCGATGATTGCCTCCCGACCGACAAACAATGGTCCTGAAACTATTCGTTATGCCATCAACGATGCAAACGGTTGTGACGTGACGGCTAAAGATATTGAATATGACCGACACGGTTCGTCATTTACTTATGCCGGACCTGCCGGAGAAATCAGGTTCCGCACTCCACTTGTCGGGCAATGCAACATCTCGAATTTGCTCGCAGCAATCAGCATGGCACTCAAACTCGGTGTTCCTGTTGAAAAAATTAAATATGCTGTTGAGACAATGGAACAAGTTGAACACCGTCTCAATATGAAACATACACCCGGAGGTCTGACAATCATTGATGACGCTTTCAACTCAAATCCCGACGGCTCACGCATGGCTCTTGAAGTTTTGTCATACATGACCGGAGGTCGTCGCATCGTTATAACCCCGGGAATGATTGAACTTGGCGAGCGTCAGGAAGAACTCAACAATCTTTTCGGTCAACGCATTGCCAAGTCAGCCGATATTGCGATTGTCGTCGGACAATATAACCGCGATGCAATTTCTGACGGT
This sequence comes from uncultured Porphyromonadaceae bacterium, assembly GCA_947174335.1. Classification (GTDB taxonomy): domain Bacteria; phylum Bacteroidota; class Bacteroidia; order Bacteroidales; family Muribaculaceae; genus CAJUPY01. The sequence goes on from CAMWIM010000001.1 coordinate 43,680, forward strand.
ATCAAAGCCGACAATTCATTTGATACAAACAATCTATATATTGTTGATTCATTTACCGAAGCTCAACAACTTTTGGCAGGGCTTGCAAAACCCGGAGACACCGTACTCTATGAGAACGATCTCCCCGACACATTTAAGTAAACAAAAATATTAACGATATTCATTCTGTTTCAAATACATTTATGAAAACCAACATTGCCGTATTTTTTGGCGGTCGCTCAACTGAGCACGAAATTTCAGTTATTTCTGCAAATCAGGCTATGCATGCCATAAACCGTGACCGTTTTAACGTAACTCCGATATATATATCTAAAGATGGTCGCTGGTACACCGGCGATGCTCTTTTTGACATTAAGGAATATAAATATCCCAAAGCACTTATTGCAAAATGTAAAGAAGTTTATATGCGTCCCATTCACGGCGATTATAAACTTTATTCGGTAAAGAAACCAATGTTTGGAAGTGATGTGGTTTCAAATATTGATGTCGTAATTCCGATTCTTCACGGTTCAAACGGTGAAGACGGTATTTTTGAAGGTGTACTTGAAACCATTGGAATTCCCTACGCCGGTTGCAACACATTGTCATCGGCAAACGGTATGGATAAAATCACAATGAAAATGATTTTACAAGCTAATGATATTCCCGTTGTTAAATATGTTTGGTTCACTGATAAACAATGGCGTGCTCAGCGTGATGAACAAATCAAAAAAATTGAAGAAAAAATCGGCTATCCCGTCATTGTAAAACCTGCCAATCTTGGTTCATCTGTCGGTATCAGCCGTGCAGCCGACCGTGAAACTCTCATCTCGGCTGTTGAAACCGCAAGCCGTTATTCAACCCGTATTATTGTTGAAATGATGGTTGACAACCTCCAGGAAATAAACTGCTCAGTTCTCGGCGACTGCGACGAATACACAATGTCGGTTTTGGAAGAACCTATTAAATCAGGCGAATTCCTAACATACGAAGATAAATATGTTGGCGGAACCAAAGGCGCAAAAGGAATGCAGGCATCTCAAAAACGTATTCCTGCCGAACTCCCCGAAAACGAAACCGAACGCATCAAATATCTTGCAGGCGAGACATTCCGTGTGCTTTCATGTCATGGTGTAAGCCGTGTTGACGTCATTGTCGACAGCAAGACTCGCGATATCTACGTTAACGAAATCAACACAATCCCCGGCTCTCTCTCTTTCTATCTTTGGGAAGCTACAGGCTTGAAATTTGACCAATTGATGGAACGTCTTGTTCAGCTTGCGCTGAAACGTAATCGTGAAATGTCACACAAGACCGTATCATACGACCAAAACATCTTTGCGATGGGTGGTGGAGTAAAAGGTGGAATCAAAAAATAATTATAACAAGAATTTTTGTAACTTTGCGAAAAATTTAGCATATTGAGATTTTCTCATGAAAAAATTTACAGAATATAATAACTTCAATCTCTCGGAAATCAACCATCGTGTTCTTGCCGATTGGAACGAGAAAGCATTATTTGAACAGAGTATTAAGGAACGTGAAGGTTGTCCTTCATTTGTATTCTTTGAAGGACCGCCATCGGCAAACGGTATGCCGGGTATTCACCACGTCTTGGCTCGTACCATCAAAGATATCTTCTGCCGATATAAAACAATGCAAGGATTCCATGTAAAACGTAAGGCAGGATGGGATACCCACGGGCTTCCTGTTGAACTCGGGGTTGAAAAATCTCTTGGAATCACCAAAGAAGATATCGGAACCAAAATCTCTGTTGACGACTATAACGAAGCTTGTCGCCGTGAGGTTATGAAATATACCCGTGAATGGGAAACGCTCACCAACTCCATGGGTTATTGGGTGGATATGAACGACCCGTATATCACATACGATAACCGTTATATTGAATCTGTATGGTGGTTACTTGGTCAAATCTACAATAAAGGTTTACTTTATAAAGGCTATACAATCCAACCTTATTCGCCGGCTGCCGGCACAGGGCTCAGTTCTCATGAGCTTAATCAGCCCGGTTGCTATCGCGATGTAAAAGATACAACTTGCATTGCTCAATTTCTCGCAACCGATCCTATCGAACCAATGAAAGGATGGGGCGAACCCTATTTCCTTGCATGGACAACTACCCCGTGGACTCTCCCCTCTAACACCGCTTTGGCTGTAGGTCCTCAAATTGAATATGATATTGTTAGAACATATAATCCATATTCCGGTAAAAAGGTCACTGTAGTTGTGGCTGATGCTTTATTATCAACTATTTTTAATCCTAAGGCAAAAGATATCGCACTTGACGACTACAAACCGGGTGATAAACTCATTCCCTACGAAGTCGTTGCCAAAGTCAAAGGGTCTGACCTTGCCGGATTACATTATCAACAACTTTTACCTTGGGTAAAAGCTGAAGATGGCGCATTCCGTGTAATCCCCGCCGACTATGTAACCGTTGAAGATGGTACAGGTATCGTCCATATAGCCGGTACATTTGGTGCTGATGACCTTCGCGTATCAAAACTCAATGGTATTCCCCCGTTGCACCTTATCGACCGCGACGGAAACCTCCGTCCGATGGTCGATCTCAAAGGTCGTTTCTATATGCTTGATGAACTCGACCCTGAGTTTGTAAAAAATCGCATTGATGTAGAACAATACAAACAGTGGGAAGGTAAATATGTCAAAAATGCTTATGATGCTACAAAGACCGAAAACGATGAAACTCTCGACATCGAACTTTGTATGTTCATGAAGCAGACCGATCGCGTTTTCAAAATCGAAAAACATGTTCACAACTATCCCCATTGCTGGCGTACAGATAAACCTGTACTCTACTACCCTCTTGACAGCTGGTTTATCAAATCGACTGCTGTGCGCGAACGCTTGATGGATTTGAACAAAGAAATCAAGTGGAAGCCCGAAGCAACCGGTACAGGTCGTTTTGGTAAATGGCTTGAGAACCTCCAGGACTGGAACCTTTCCCGTAGCCGTTATTGGGGAACACCCCTCCCGATCTGGCGTTCGGAAGACGGTAAATCAGAAATCTTTATTGATTCAGTAGAGAAACTCTACAACGAAATTGATAAATCGGTGGCTGCCGGTGTAATGAAGTCAAATCCGCTGAAAGACAAAGGTTTTATTCCCGGCGTAATGACCAAAGAAAATTACGAGAAGATTGACCTCCACCGTCCCTATGTTGATGATATCGTTCTTGTTGACGCCAACGGAAACCCGATGAAACGTGAGCTTGACCTTCTTGATGTTTGGTTTGACTCCGGTTCTATGCCTTACGCTCAACACCACTATCCGTTTGAGAATAAAGAAGCTATTGAATCAGGCGAACTCTTCCCTGCCGACTTCATCGCCGAAGGTGTTGACCAAACCCGTGGTTGGTTCTTTACACTCCATGCAATTGCCGGAATGGTATTTGACCGAAACTCTTATAAAGCCGTTATCTCCAATGGTCTTGTACTCGACAAAAACGGTAACAAGATGTCAAAACGTCTTGGCAATGCAGTCAATCCGTTTGAGACTATCGAACAATATGGATCTGACCCTGTAAGGTGGTATATGATTGCCAACTCATCACCATGGGATAATCTTAAGTTTGACACAATGGGTGTTCAAGAAGTTGCTCGTAAACTTTTTGCAACACTGTTCAACACATATAAATTCTTTGCACAGTATGCCAACCTCGATGGTTTTACCGGTGCAGAACCTCAAGTTCCACTGAAAGACCGTCCCGAGTCAGACCGTTGGATTATCTCGCTTCTTAACACATTAATTATAAATGTTCAGGAAGCCCTTGATGATTACGAGCCAACTAAAGCCGCACGTGCAATTAATGAATTTATCGGTGACAATCTCTCTAACTGGTATGTTCGTCTAAACCGTAAACGTTTCTGGGGTAGCGACAATGACAGCGATAAACTTTCGGCTTATCAAACTCTGTATCAATGCCTTGAAACAATTGCATTGTTGATGGCTCCTATCGCACCGTTCTATTCTGACCAACTTTATCGCGACTTGACTTCTGTTTCAGGACGTGATAACAAGTCGGTTCACCTTGCCCAGTTCTCTAAAGCTGACAAAAGCGCAATTGACAAGGAACTTGAAACGAGAATGGACATTGCGCAGCGACTCACATCTATGATTCTTGCACTGCGTCGTAAAGCAAACATCAAAGTCCGTCAGCCACTTCAAGCAATGATGGTTCCGGCAACCGACAAAAAACAACGTACTGAAATCGAATCAGTTAAAGACCTTATTCTTACAGAGGTTAACGTCAAGTCGCTCCAAATTCCTGACGACGACGAGAATATTCTTGTTAAACGTGTTAAACCCGATTTCAAGAAACTTGGTCCGAAACATGGTAAAGCAATGAAACAAGTTGCTAATACCATAATGTCGCTTACTCAGTCTCAAATCAGAGAGCTCGAACGTGACGGATCAATCAAGATTGTGCTTCCCGACAACTCCGAAGCTATTGTTGACGGTACTGATGTTGAAATCATCTCTGAAGATATTCCCGGATGGATGGTTGCAAACGAAGGTAACCTTACTGTTGCTCTTGACATCACCGTTACTCCCGAACTACGTCGTGAAGGTATCGCTCGAGACCTCATCAACCGCGTTCAAAATATTAGAAAATCTCGTGATTATAATATAACCGACCGTATTACTGTTGTTATCGAGCCAAACGAACTGACCGATAATGCAGTCAAAGAATATGGCTCGTACATCGCCACTCAGGTACTCGCCAATGCCGTTGTTACAGGTAAGGTTGATTCTCCTGCGGACGATGAACGACTCGATATTGACGGAACAGAGGTTAATGTTAAAATTTCACTCGCCTAAACCAATAAGCTATGGAAGAAAAAACAAGATATTCTGACGAAGAACTTCTCGAATTCAAAGAAATTATCCTCAAAAAACTTGAGAAAGCTCAAAGAGAATATGACTTGATAATGTCTGAGTTGAACAACGCCAACGAAAATGGCACTAACGATACGTCTCCAACCTTTAAAACATTGGAAGAAGGTGCATCGACACTCGGAAAAGAAGAAGCAGTGCGCATGGCTCAACGTCAAGGAAAGTTCATTCAGCATTTGAAAGCTGCATTAATGAGAATTGAGAATAAAACCTATGGCATTGACCGAGCCACCGGTAAACTCATTCCCAAGGAACGACTTAGAGCTGTACCTCACGCAACCCTGAGCATTGATCAAAAAAATGCAGGCAAACACTGATATTGCTTCAATCTAATGAAATCAAAAGGACTTTTAGCACTTATCATAATTCTGTCGGTAATACTTGTCGATCAGATTGTAAAGATCTATATAAAAACCCACTTCTACCTCGGCGAAAGTGTAGAGGTAGCCTCGTGGTTTAAAATTCTGTTTATCGAGAATAACGGAATGGCGTTCGGTATGGAGCTTGGCAGCAAAATATTCCTGACTTTACTTCGCATCGTCGTTGTCGGATTAGTAATTTATTACGTTTGTCATATCAAAAATAATCCAAAACTAAAAACCGGATACTTAATTTCATTGTCACTTATCATAGCCGGAGCTGCCGGAAACATTATTGACTCAATGTTTTATGGCATCATTTTCAATGACCCCATTCCTCCGACTATAGCAGAAATGTTTCCCGAAGATGGCGGATACGCTCCGTTTTTATATGGACGCGTGGTAGATATGCTCTATTTCCCTTTATTCAGCTTTAACTGGCCCGACTGGATACCATTTATCGGTGGAGATTTATTTATCTTTTTTCAACCGGTATTCAATATTGCCGATGCTGCAATTACTGTTGGTATTCTTATGCTGATTCTCTTTTACTCAAGCCAATTGACTGAACTTCAACAGAAACCCAAAAACTCTGAAGAAGAAAACAAAGTTATCGCCGAATAAATTTTAATCTTATGCACGATTTGAATAATACGTTCAGTATAATTATTGTATCGATAATTATGTCGATAGCTTTATCGTCGTGCCATAATACACCTAAAGGAGTTTTGTCAGAAAAAAAAATGACAGAACTTCTCATTGACCTGCATAAAGCCGAGGCTTTGAGCGAAATTAAATATCGTGATTTTCCCAATGACTCGGCAAAACTTCAACTGAAACAAGCGGTTTATAACCTTCACCAAACCGATCAGGCAACATTTGATTCATCGTTAAGATGGTATGGTTATCATGTTGACAAACTCAGCGAGGTATATGACAACGTTATCAAAGAGCTTGAAGCCGAAGTTGAAAAAGCCGGAAGTGTTGCCGTTCTCTCAACCTCAATTATGGGCGACTCGGTAAATGCATGGACCGGAGCTTCAAGTTATGTCTTTAATAGATTGTCTCCCGTTAACCGTTTGGATTTCACCCTCAAAAAAGATAATGCGTGGGAAAAAGGAGACAGCTACACATTCCAATTCAAGACTTTAAATAAAGCAAATCCGGGAAACGTAGCAATATTTATTGATTATGATAATAACACAACCGATTATGTTTCCCACTCGATTGAAGATGATAGCTGGACACGTCTTACAGCCGTAATGGACACACTCCGTAACCCTGTAAGCGTGTACGGTTTTGTCTCATTTGACATGAACCAAAACGAAGAAATTTTCGTTGACTCGCTCAGTCTTGTACGACGCCGTTTCGATACATCAAGCTATCGACGCAGATATAATCAACAACAATTTAATTTTAAATCAGAAAAGCGATAAAATGAATTTTTCGCCCAAACATAAAGCAGTTTTATCGCGCATAGTTATTAATTGTGGCGAAATCAAACAATTGAGCGTTGTAAAACGAAACAACAACCAAGATTGCCACCATAAATACATCATCAAGCCATTTGAGATGGAAACAGAATCAACTGTTTTTGTTGATTCCCCGATTGCGCTTCTAAACAAAGAAATGAATGAGCAATTTACACAATCATCTGATGTCAACACCCTCATCAAAAAGGCTCAACAACTTTCGTCAACAATAACCAATCCCGATTCAATTTTTTTACTTTCACCCGGTAAAATATCAATACTCGACATCTAAAATTGATTTAAAGTCAATTCATCATAAAAGCTTTTTGCTCTATTTTTTTCTATTTCAGTAATTTTAGCTAACTTTGCAAGGTCAAAGTCAAATCTGAAGACAGAGAAAGAAATGATAAATCGCACATTAATAAGATTGAAAGTAGTACAGATGCTATACTCATATCTATTGACAAAGAGTGAGTTCAGCCTCTTACCCGCGCCGGAGAAACAGACTCGCGACAGTCGCGCAGCCTATTCGATCTACCTTGACTTAATTCCTCTTATTCTTGAACTGACAGGAACTCAAGTAGTCAACGATTCAAAATCACCAATGGCAGGTATTCCGGTTGCAAAGAAAATTTCGTCATCTAAAATTGCAAAATCTCTGTCGTCTGACAACGATATCAAATCGCTTGCAATTAAACGAAATGAGTATATCCAAAAATATAGTACCGCCCTCCCCGCTTTATATCAACGAATAATTGATTCAGCAGCATTTGCCGATTACTCTAAAATCAAAAATGCAGAACTGTCTGATGACGTTAAATTTTGGTCGGTTATCATTAAAACTATTTTTGTAACTGATCAAGGTCTTAAAGATGCGGCTCGTCAAAGTGAAGATTTTACAGGTGTCGGTTTCGATAATGCAATCTCAATGCTCGACCAAACATTGCGAGAATTTACCGATACAAAATCGACAATGCTATATGCTCGTAAATCACTCGATCAAGCACTTTCAACAGCATACGATTTATACCACGCACTTTTCCTGTTGATGATTAATATCACTCGCGAACAAGCACGTCGCATCGAATCGGCTAAAGAAAAATATTTACCTTCAGCTCAGGAACTTAATCCCAACATGAGATTTGTTGATAACAAATTCATTGAAGCATTGAAGGGTAGTAAAATTCTTCAGGATGCAGCAAAATCAGAGCTCAACAGTTGGGATAATGACGTTTATCTCGTTCGTGATTTGCTTGATTCAATCTTATCGTCAGATATTTATCGTGAATATATGGATGGTCCACAGCCCGATTTCGCAGCCGATTGTGAACTTTGGCGTAATATTCTTAGAAACATCATCCTCCCATCAGACGAGCTTGCCGACACTCTTGAGGCTAAATCGGTTTTCTGGAACGATGACCTTGATATAATGGGTACTTTTGTTGCAAAAACAATCAAGCAATGGGCAACCACAGGCAATGACTCGCCCGGATTTCTCCCAAAATATAAAGATGAAGAGGATGCTCAGTTTGGACCAACTCTTTTTGTTGACGCAATCAACAACCGCGATTTATATCGCACATATATTGACAAATTTATCAATGAAAAGCAGTGGGACACTGAGCGTCTGGCATTTATGGACATCGTGATTATGGATGCTATTCTTGCAGAACTCATCAATTTCCCCGCAATACCGGTTGCTGTTACCCTCAACGAATATATTGAAATCGCCAACCGCTATTCTACCCCAAAAAGCGGACAATTTATCAATGGTGTAATGTATAACATCATACGATTGCTCAAAGAGGAAGGCAAAATTAACAAATAAACTGAATAATTAATTTTAATACCAATAACTTATGGAACAACTTTTCATTCTTCTCCAAGCTCAAGGCGCAGGAAAAGCAGACTTTTCAGGTATCATTATGATTGTGGCTCTTATCGCCATCTTCTACTTTATGATGATTCGCCCTCAGCAGAAAAAACAAAAAGAAATTCGTAAATTCCGCGATTCACTCAAAGCCGGTGACAACGTTATTTCAGCCGGTGGTATCTATGGCAAAATCAAATCAATCAAAGACAACTATGTTGTTCTTGAAATTGCATCAGGCGTAACTATCCGCATTGATAAAGGCTCTATCTATGCAGCTCCCGCCGATGTACCTGCTGCTGAAAACGCCGAAGGTAAACTCTAAAAAACTCATTATAATACCCGACAAAGCAGACCTGTTTTTCAATAGTCTGCCACGTTGGGTTTTATTTTAAAGTTAAATTGTTTTCATCAATGAAACCGTTGAATCTTAATCATCTGAATCTAAATTTGAATGACTTAAAGAAAACTTTGATTGATTTTTTCAAATCGGTCAAAGGACGTAATTTTTTAACGTTGCTCATTTTTGTAGCCATAGCTACATTCTTTTGGATTCTTATGGCGTTAAACGATGAACTCCAACGCGACTTTGAACTCCCGGTCGAATTCAATGATGTTCCCCGCGATGTGACCCTTCTGACCAGTCAACCTGTGATTCTCAATGTATCTCTAAAAGACAAAGGAAGCTCATTAATTAGATATGGCTGGGGTAAACCTCCGACAGTGCAGTTTAACTTTAACGATGTAAAGACCAAAAACGAGAGAATTATTATCAATCCGCTCAAAATTAATAATGCTATACGTGGAATTTTCGGACAAGCAACAGTTGTGGCACTCAAGCCTGATTCAGTTGTAATACCCTATACTCGCCGACCGGGTAAAATTGTGAAAGTCAAGGTCATCACAGGTGACATTACGACAACCGGACAGGCTGTTGTCTCAGGAGAAATAAGAGCCGACATAGACACTGTACGACTTTATTCATCATCAAAAATACCTGCAAATCTCCGCACAGTTGACACCGAACCTATTAACGCTGAATATCTCGATGATACAACTCATATTCAAGTGAGACTTGTACCACCTGAAGGAATGATTGCAATTCCATCAACTGTCAGCGTTCGTATACCGGTAGAGCCTCTACTCTCAAGAGAAATTACTGTTCCGGTTGAAGTTACCAATGCGCCTTCCGGCAAAAACATTGTAACCTTTCCATCGTCAGTAAAAGTAAGTTTTTTAATGCCAATGAGCATATACAATAATTCAAACGAAGCTCGTTTTATTGTTTCGGCCAACTATTCTCAGCGTTCTAGCACTAAACTTCCTCTGAAAATTAGCGGTGTTCCACCTGCATTTCATAATGTAGAGATTCACACCGACAGCGTTGAATATCTTATAGAACAACATCAATAAAATAATGCCTGAACAGGTTAAACTCATAGCAATTACCGGAGGAATTGGCTCTGGTAAATCAGTTGTAAGCCAAATTTTAAGGAAACTTGGCTTTCCTGTCTATGATTCAGACACCGAGGCTCGACAATTAATGGATAATTCCATAATTATTAAAAATGAGATTCGCGAAAAGATAGATTCGGCGGTTATTGAAAAAGATGGCTCTATCAACCGAAAAAAATTGAGCGAAATAGTCTTTAATAATGCTGCAAAATTGAATACCTTGAATCATATTGTTCACTCTGCCGTGCGTAATGACTTACAACAATATGTCAAGAGCTGCAATTGTCCTGTTGTCTTTGTCGAAACAGCGATCCTTTATCAAAGTGAAATTGACCGAATGGTATATGCAGTCTGGGATGTCTACGCTCCGGTTGATGTCAGAATCAAACGAGTTATGAAACGTAATTCTCTAACAGCCGAGGAAGTAAAAAAAAGAATTAAATCTCAGGAATTTATGCCTGAACAAGTTCATAAAAGAACCATGATTATCATAAATGATGACAAAACGGCGATTCTGCCTCAAATTGAAACTTTTCTTTCTGACATAACGCCTTGTCCTTCTGATACAACTTTATAATACAGAATATGACGTGAAAAGAAATCCGTACTTTCAAATTGTAAGTGCGGACTTTTTTTATTCATATTTTAATGAATAAAATTTGGGGAAATAAATAATTATTTATAATTTTGTATCATCTACAATAAATCCTTAAACGAAAATTAAACTAATCCTAACATTTCAACATTATGTCACAACAAATAGACAATCTTGATATAAAACTTCTCCAACTTTTATCAGAAAACGCTCGAAAACCTTACCTTGAAATAGCCCGTGAAACCGGAGTGTCAGGCGCGGCTATTCATCAGCGTATGAGCAAACTCCAGTCAATGGGAATAGTGAAAGGTTCCGAGACTATAATTGACCACGCAGCAGTCGGATATTCAACATGTGCATATCTTGGTATTACATTTACCGATATAGAATATCTTGACGACCTTATCGATGGTCTATTGAAAGTTCCAGAAGTAGTTGAATGTCATCTCACTACAGGTCAATATGATATGATTCTCAAACTTTACGCTAAAAATAACGAACATCTTTTGAGCGTCATCCGAGAAAAAATCCACCCACTCAATATTGGTCGATCTGAAACGATCATCTCTTTTAAAGAAGTTTTCAAAAGACAACTTCCTATTAAAGAAGAAACTATTATAGGCTGATATTCTTGTATAACTTACAGTAAAAAATATCATGAATGCAATCAAAAAAGGATTAATCACTCTTTCTTTATCAGTTGTTGCCTTGACCGGCTTTGCTAAAGATAATTTTGATAAAGTTTTCAATGATTCGACCCTGCGTCTTGATTATATCTTTTCAGGTAACAGTGGCAATCAATACGTTTCACTTCAAGCCATGCACGCCTCAGACGGTTGGTATGGTCGTCGCCACAATCTTGACCGTATTCCTCTACTCGGGAACGGACAACTTATAATGACTGACGTTGCGACCGGCGATACAATTTATCGAACATCGTTCTCCGACCTATTTCTTGAATGGCTTGAAACCGACGAAGCACAAACTACAACTCGCGCGATGCAGGCTACTCAAAATGTACCTATGCCAAAACAAAAAGCCAATGTCACTGTCACATTATTCAATCATCGTAACGAGCCGACAACTTCATTAACCCACTTTGTTGACCCAAAAGATATTCTTATCAAACGTCATAAACCGACTAACATAACACCTCACCGTTACATTCATCAATCAGGTTCGCCCAAAGAAAAAATCGATGTTGCAATACTTGCCGAAGGTTATACCGAAGCTGAGATGGATTCATTCTATGTTCACGCTCAAAAGGCAGTCGAAAGCATTTTGTCCCATTCTCCATTCAAAGATATGGCTGACCGATTTAACTTTGTAGCAGTTGCGTCTCCTTCAAAAGATTCAGGCGTAAGCATTCCTCGTTTTAACGACTGGAAATCGACTGCGTTTTCATCGCATTTCTCAACCTTTTACAGCAACCGCTATCTGACAACATCTAACGTGTATGATATACACAACGTATTGGCAGGAATACCCTATGAACACTTGGTTATTCTTGCAAATACACCCGAATATGGTGGCGGAGGTATATACAATGCATATACACTCACAACAGCTCGTAACCCAATGTTCTGGCCTGTTGTAACTCACGAATTCGGACACAGTTTCGGTGGACTTGCCGACGAATATTTCTATGAGCATCAAGACACGATGAACGATACATATCCCCTTGATGTTGAACCTTGGGAACAAAACGTTACCACAATGGTTGATTTCGATTCCAAATGGAAAGACATAATAAAAAAAGGCACTCCAATTCCAACACCTGCCGATAAAGCTGAAAAATATGGAGTCGGAGCTTATGAAGGTGCCGCTTACTCGACAAAAGGCATCTATCGACCTGTTGACCACTGCCGCATGCGTGACAACGCGACCAAGGACTTTTGCCCTGTCTGCGCACGTTCAATAGAGCGAATAATAAATTTTTACACTGTCAACGATAAATAATTCGCTTTTCATTTGGAATTTTATAAACTTTGTATGAAATTTGCATTAAATAAATTGAACTAACAATTATAAAACGCAATATAATGATTTATAATTTCCGCATGGTTTCAGACGAAGTTCCTAACTTCCGTCGCGAGATTGAAATTGACGCCGATGCAACTTTTGCCGATCTCAAAAATGCAATTTGTGATTCGGTAAACTATGACAAAAACCAAATGTCATCGTTCTTTATTTGCGCCGACAATTGGGAAAAAGAAAAAGAGATTACTCTTGAAGATATGGGGTCTGATTCAGACCAGGACGTTTATCTTATGGAAGACTCTTATCTTAGCGATTTTATCGAAGATGAAGGTCAACACCTGATGTTCACATTTGACTACATGACCGATCGTTCATTTTTCCTTGAAATGAAAGAAATCATCACTCGTAAAAATCTTATGGATCCGGTATGTACACTTGCTGTTGGAAATCCCCCGGCACAGGTAGTCGATATTGATATGTTTGACCCGGAGCCCGTAAAGAAAGGGAAAGAGGCAGCCGACCTGAATGTTGATGAACTTGACGAGTCATTCTACGGCTCTGAAGAATTCAACGAAGATGAATTTGACGAAGATGCATTTGGCGAAATGCCTCTTGATGAATAATATCTCGAATTTTATTTCACAATAAATAACAATGGTGCTTCACTTGAGGCACCATTATTTTTTTAGAGATGTAGTTCGCTTTTGTGTCCCAATGTTCTCGTGTAGCTGAAAACACCTGCACATAAAGCAAAACCGATACTGAAATACAAGCAAAAATGAACTGCATTTAGTTCATTCGCGATAATTGCAAAAATCGAACTTACCAAAGTTGCTCCTAAAGTTTGACCGACCAGTCGAGCTGTACTTTGTACACCTCCTGCCCCACCAGTACGATGCATCGGTGTCGCCATAACCATCACGATATTATTCGGAGTTTGGAACATACCAAATCCGACACCACAAATAGCCATTCGCCAAGCAATATTCCATTCAGCCGGAGAACTACCGGTATATAATAGCAATAGAACGCCAACAACAAATACACCCATTCCCACTGCGGCGGTAACACCCGGATTATGACGTTCAACAAAACGTGCGGCTATTGGTGAAACAATCATCGTTGCCAATGGCCACGGAGTCATCAACAATCCGGTTGTGATGGTACTGAAATGATAACTGTTCAAGTAAATGAAAGGCAATGCAATCATTGTTATGTTTTGAGCCATAAACGAGCAGACCGAAGTCATAATACTCATCGTGTACATCGAGTTATTAAACAAATCAACAGGCAAGAGAGGTTGCTCATGTTTGAATTGACGACGTACATAGAAATATCCGATAAACAAGCCGATAATCAGCAATACACCACTCAGAACAACATCTCCTTTTCGCGTGAAATTACCAAGTGCATAGAAAATCAATCCAAACACAATCATATTTTCAACCGCGCTTACACGGTCAAATCTCGGTTTATGATCTACCGCCGGATTTTGTGGCAACAATTTCCAACCGATGAAAAAAGCAGTGATGCCGAGCGGAACATTTATAAGGAACAGCCAATGCCAGGTCGCAACAGAAAGAATCGCGCCAGCGATTGTCGGACCTGCTGCTGTTGCTATTGCAATACACATTGCATTCACAGCCATACCACGACCGAGAATCTCTCTCGGATAAATCAATCTTACCAGTGCAATATTCACACCCATTACACACGCAGCTCCAACGCCTTGTACCGCACGCGATACGACAAGCATTGTGAAGTTGCTTGATAATGCGCATAAAGCCGATGCCGATGTAAAAACGACAACACCAATCAAAAAGGTGCGTTTATAACTATGAAGGTCACCTATCGAACTGACCGGCAATAACAGCATAGTTATAATTAACTGATAGATTGTAACTATCCAGACGACAGTCGAGCTACTTATATGAAAATTATCGGCAAGAACAGGTAACGCGACGTTAACGAGTGTAACATCCAATACAGTCATTACCATTACAATTTGTAGGGCTATTACAGCAATATACTTGCGATATGAAAATTTAATTGATTGCATTGAAATTATAGAAAGCGTACATTTGTGCGTAAAATTACAAAAAATCTTTGTAACTTTGTGCAGTCTTCAAATAGACTAAAATTGAAAAGTGCCTTATTTCTTGTGAAATCGCCAATTTAACAAAGAATACACGAGGCATAGTAACAGTTCATATAAAGTGGACTGTCTATCTATGCGTGTATTCAGGTGTTTGGCGATACCTACAAGAGTGCAAGGATAGCAGCCCACTTTTCTATATATAACTCAAGTAAAAAAAGTTCTCCAATATTAGGCTGCTTGAGGGGGTAAAACTCTTGTAAAATTCGCCTTATGAAAAGAGTATTTTTAATGATTATGACTGTCATAGTGTGCAGTCTAAGCGCATGGTCTCAATCATCTATGATTGTTGAACTAGGTACGGAGGTTATTGAAAACAATTCCTTTTCCTCTGCTTATGAAAATTTCAGAAAGCATGGAATGCCTCTACATGAAATGCCTTCTGGCAAGTACGGATACATGTCTGAAAGGCCACTTCTAATGGCGGTTCTTGATGAAACAGGCAGTGAGGTTAATGAAGTTGACTTCTTATGTGGTGCAGCAATGTGGTGGGGGATAGATTCACATTTAGAAGAGAATGGGTATTCTCTTACTAAGGAGGGATATACAACTCTTGGAAATGGAGCATCTGTATCACAGAAAACCTTCTTAAAAGGAAATATCATATGCCTTGTACAAACGCTTGATAACGATATGAAACAAGTTATATTCAAGCGAAAGCCTACATCACAAAAAAAGAGAACGACAAGATAGCAGTAACTATACATTACTGAAATAAATCTCTTAAATAAATCTAATAATGCGAGTTCGAGTTGAAAACGAACTACAATAAAAAACTCGGGAATCTATAAAGAAACCCGAGTTTTTTTGACTATTGATTTTATTAATCTTCGAGGTAGAACTGAATGTTAGAGACGACTCTCACCTTTTTAATATAAGGGGTGTTTTCGTCACGATCTTCAATCGAGAATTGACCTTGACTTGCAGTCTTGATTTTACCAAGTCGGCTTTTTGAATCAGTTGCGAATTGTTGACCGGCTTCTCGTGCTTTTGCAGTAGCAGTAGCAATCATTTCGGGCTTAATCGAATTCAAGTCAGTATATTCATACTTAATCGGATACTGATAACCGCCGTTGATAATTGCGATGCCGTCGCGAAGCAATTCCATTTGCTTTGAAATCAAACTTCTAACCAAATCAACTTTTGAAGATGACACTACAATCACCGAAGTCAAATTGTAGTTATACATAATCGGACTGCTGTTATAACGGTCGGTTCGATTATCAACCAATTCAGGTGCATTTACCGAAATTTCACTCTCTTCAATACCGTTAGATTTGAGAAAGTCGATAATGGTAGAGTTTGATTTTTGCACAGCCGAATAAATTTCGTTGAGACTGTTGCCGACTTGTTTAATAACGATAGGCCACGTAACTTTATTTGCATTGACCTCTTTCTCAGCAAGACCGCGAACCGAAACGATACGGTCTCTATAAGAGAAATTATCCATTCCGGCTTTAATTGTCAAGCCAAGTAATACTATCGCAATAGCGATAATCAAATATGGAATTTGGTTTTTCATTTTATTTAATTCTTACAATTACACCTTCGATTAACGATGCATAAACATCTCCTGTATATGGGTCAATATCAATTCCGTTAATTTCAGATACACCGACCGGAACTGACCACAAAACTTTTTGAGCGACAGGGTCAACGGCAGTGATGAGACCACGGCGTGAGCCGGCATAAACTATACCATTGCTTTCAGCGACGATACATGGAGCGTGTTCATATCCGAGTCCCATATCAACGGTCCAAAGTTCCTTGAAATCGGGAGCAGAGATATCGACTGCGACGAGTTCGCCATCCATAGTTTTAGCGTATGCAGTTTTGCCGTCTTCGCTAACGCCGAGACTTTCACGATAACGATGATCGTTGTTGCGCCATATTGTTTTACCTGTTTTACGATCAATAGCAGTCATAAAGCGGTCGGGCGCTACGATAATAACTTTAGAATCGGTAACAACAGGAACAACGTTACCTGGACCGAGAAGGTTGGCAGTTTTACCGTTATTCCAAACCCATTTGAGTTTACCGGTTTTAGCATCAATACAACGCAAATTAGTGTCCCACGCGCCAAAAATAACTTCTCCATTATCAACTACGGGCGACGCCTGGCAATAGTTGAAGAGCGAATCGTAAGACCAGATGAGCGAACCATCTTTAGCGTTGAATTTTTCAAACTTCTTGTAGCCACCCTGATAGAGGTTTCCATCAACGATAACACCATCAGCAACGTATGCGCCGTTTGATGGGATTTCCTTAGCAATCTTACCTGTTTTGCTGTCTATCATAAGCATTGCCTTTGATGCGGCAGGGACGAATACATATTTATCAGTAGCCGAAGGACGGGCAAACAGTGATGCACCGGTTTGAGTTGACCAGTTGAGTTTGTTGTTTTTCTTTGACAAGCTACGGGCAAAGCCAAGCGAGTTACCAAAATAAACGTTGTTTTTGTCAAATCCCAATCGGGTAAAGATTGATGCGCTATCAGTCCATACTTTTTCAACCGAAAATCCGTCCGGATTAGATGTCATATTTACCGACTGAAGTTCAATAGGCTTATTGACTGTCTTTACTTCGTATGTATGAACTTCCTTAGGCTCTTTCCCAAGATCTTTTCTGTAAAATGTAATATTATCGTCACCAAAATCAACAATTGTATAACCATATACACCTTTACCACGGTCGAGCGCACCAACCATCATTGATGGAATATCGCCTGACATATAAGGTGTATAGTTGTGATAGTGTCCGTTGATGTGAACAATCACCGGATATTTTTCTAGAACCTTGATGTAGTCAACATAGTTGTCGAGATCGTCTTTGCGCAAAGGATAGTGGTTGAACGAAATAACTTTCTTTCCGGCTTTAACTTTCTCTTTGAGCACTGAGTCGAGCCAGTGAAGGTCTTCTTGTTTAACGTGACCGTCACCCATTTTCATAAACGGACCACAGTTTGCACCAACAATGATATAGTCACCGATTTCATCAACAAAACGGTCGTTACCCCAAATGTCAATGAAAGTTTTAGTAGCGCTCTGTGACCAGTTGTTCTCGTGGTTTCCGGGAATAACATAGAGAGGATGCTTGATATTGTCGAGAAGACGTTTTACATTTTGAAGTTGTTCGTCTGAGCCTTCGTTTGTAAGGTCACCGTCCAAAACAACAAAATCAACATCAGTCATTGCGTTGATTTCATTGATAGCCTCAATCAGTTTTGCCTCATTTTCATTTCCGGGACAAACGTGAATGTCGGCAAGAATCACCGCTCGTTTATTAGCGGATGCAAAATTGAATGCCATCACGGCAATCAAAAGTAATAATAATCGATTTATTCGCATATTAAATTTTATTAGTTTATTTTATGGCTCAAAGTTACGCATTAAATCGCATTTTTTAATTAACTTTGTAGAAAAATTTCTCCAAATAATGTATAAAATTGATAACGAAACTGTACGTAGAATCATCGATACAGCCGATATTGTTGAAGTTGTCAGCGACTTTGTCAGCCTAAAACGTCGCGGCGCCAACTATATCGGTCTTTGCCCGTTTCACAACGAGCGTACGCCATCGTTTTCGGTATCAAAATCAAAAGGCATTTGTAAGTGTTTCAGTTGTGGCAAAGGTGGCTCACCCGTTAACTTCATCATGCTTCACGAGCAGATGAGCTATCAGGAGGCTCTCCGCTATCTGGCAAAAAAATATAACATTGAAATCAAGGAGCACGAGATGTCAGACAAAGAACGTCTCGAAGAATCTGAACGCGAAAGTCTTTTTGCGGTCAACGAATTTGCACTCCTTCATTTCTGTAACAACCTCAAAGAAACCAAACAAGGTCACGATATAGGTCTCGCCTATTTCCGCGAACGCGGCATCAACGATGCTATGATTGAAAAATTCAGACTCGGGTATGCACTTGACAATCGTGACGAATTTTTACAATCGGCTCGTAGCAAAGGTTATAAAGATGAGAACTTAATTACAACCGGACTCATAGGCAAAACTGATCGCGGAGATCTCTACGACCGTTTCCGCGGGCGTGTAATATATCCTGTTTTTAAAGTTTCGGGAAAGGTAGTTGCCTTTGGCGGACGTACACTCAGAACCGATAAAGTCGGTGGAAAATATGTCAACTCTCCCGAGTCTATAATATATAGCAAAAGTAACGAGCTTTATGGCTTATACCAAGCCAAACCTGCTATCGTTAAAAATGACAAATGTATTCTTGTCGAGGGCTATATGGACGTTATTTCGATGTTCCAAAAAGGTATTGAAAACGTTGTCGCTTCGTCGGGTACTTCATTAACTGACGGGCAGGTCAGACTCATTCACCGATTTACGTCAAATATTACCGTTATCTATGACAGCGATGCGGCAGGAATCAAAGCCTCGCTCCGAGGAATCGATATGTTGTTAGCTGAAGGTCTTGATGTTAAAGTGTTAAGCTTGCCGGACGGGGAAGACCCCGACTCATTTGCCCAATCTCACACTTCAACCGAAGTCGAAGAATATATAAAGAACCACGAGGTTGACTTCATAAAATTTAAGACTGACATTTTGCTAAAAGGAACTGAAAACGATCCAATCCAACGTGCAAAAGTCATTTCAGATATTGTCGTATCAATTTCAGTTATTCCCGACCCAATCAAACGCGACATTTATATTAAAGAATGTAGCATCCGCCTTAACGTTGACGATCGCGTCCTCGGTAACGAAGTTTTAAAATGTATTGAAAAACTCCGCACCGAAGACTATAAAAAAATGCTTGTCGAGCGAGCAAAGGTCAAAGCTGCTGAGAGCGAAATAATAACCGAAAAAGCACAATCGACTAAATCTCTTGAGACACCGGAAACGACAGCCGAATCAAAAGAAAACGAAAGCACGCCTACTTCATATCAGGTTGAAGCCCAAATTCCTGCAATTGAAACACCATCGGTAAATCTTGAGCCTTACGAACGCCAAGTAATCCGCTATGTGCTGAAATATGGAATGGTTCCTATCGAATCACCGGTGGAAGATGCCAATGATACCGATCCCGATGCATCGGTCTACCGTACAATTGATTTTATTAACGATGAATTGTCGGTTGACGGAATCACGTTTACCAATCAAAAATATGGTATGTTGTTTGCGATGGCACTCGCTGTTTCGACAGGGTTTTATGATGACTTGAAACAATTCGAACAAAAGGCTCTTGACCAACGAGCACTAATGTGGCAAGACGGTGAAGCCGAGATTGCCAGAACTGCTGCTACCTCAGAGGAAATTGAAAAGCGTCGTAAAAAGTTGAACGAAAAATGCGATGCTCACTATGCCAAAGCTGTCTCTGATTTTGAAGCGAACTATATTGAACGCACCTTGTCATCATCTCCCGATGATCTTGCTCGAAATCTCACACTTGAACTGACAAGCGACAAATATGTTTTGAGCAAAATTCACACCCGTTTTTCTCAACTTGAAGATGATAAAGATAATCTTTATCGATTATTGCCACGCGCAATTAATGAGTTGCGCAATGCAATTTTACATGATAAAATTCTAAAGCTCAGTGAAAAAATAAATAATATATATCGTCAAAATCCCGAGAATATCGACTCAATTTCTGAATTAATGAAAGAGTTGATGAACATGAAACAACTTGAAAGCCGTTTTGCTAAAATTATTGGTGAACGAGTTGTAATGCCGTCAACTCGCCGACGTCGTTAATTATGTAATTTTCAAACGATTAATTATATAGTCAGAAAAGACTTAAATCAACTGAAATTAAAATTATAGATTTTTTTCATTAATTCTAATTAGGATATTCCAAAAAAATATTAAATTTGCACCGAAATATTTCAACCTAACGGTGAAAAACCATTTCTAATACATAAATTCAAACCAATCATGGCAGAAAAGAAAGAAAAATTGTTCGACCAATTTCCCGCCGTAACCACTGAAGAGTGGAAAGCCAAAGTCGACGCCGATCTTAAAGGTGTTCCTTTTGACAAGAAACTGGTCTGGAGAACAAATGAAGGCTTTAATGTCCAGCCTATGTATCGTGCTGAAGACATTGCCGATCTTAAAACAACCGACTCGCTTCCCGGCGAGTATCCTTATGTGCGTGGAACGCGCGACAATAATGACTGGCTTACCCGTCAGGAAATTATCGCCGAAACTCCCGCCGAGGCAAACAAAGTAGCTCTTGAAGTTCTCACTAAAGGTGTTACTTCACTTGGTTTCACAGTTGACCAGCCGACCGCTGAAACAGTTGAAACCCTTCTTAATGGCATTGACCTCGCTGCTGTAGAAATTAATTTCTCATGTTGCCAGGCAAAAGCTCTCGAGCTTGCCAAAGTTTTAGTAAAATATCTTGAAAAGAACAACGCAACTGAGTCATTCCGTGGTTCAATCGACTACAATCCTCTTCGCGGCGCTCTTCGTCACGGCCGTCAGATTCCTGCCGATGCCGTCGAAACTGCAAAAGCACTTATTGAGTCTGTTGCCGGTGTTAAAAACCTCCGCGTAATTGGTGTTGATTCAGTTATCTTCAATACAGCCGGTGCTTATATCTATCAGGAACTCGGATATGCACTCGCTTGGGGCGCTGAATGGATGAGTGCTCTTACTGATGCCGGTGTTTCTGCTAAAGAAGCCGGATGTCGCATCAAATTCAACATGGGTATCTCATCAAACTATTTCATGGAACTTGCAAAATTCCGTGCTGCTCGTATGCTCTGGGCTCAAATTGTAAAGCAATACAATCCTGAATGTGACTGCGCATGCAAAATGATGGCTCATGCCGCTACATCTAAATTCAATCAAACAATCTACGACGCTCACGTTAACCTTCTCCGTAGCCAGACTGAAGCTATGTCTGCCGCTCTCGCAGGTGTTGACTCTATCACAGTCGTACCGTTTGATACCCCCTACAAAACTCCCGATGCATTCTCTGAACGTATCGCTCGCAACCAGCAGTTCCTTCTCAAAGAAGAAAGTCACCTTGACAAAGTTGTAGACCCTGCAGGCGGTTCTTACTATGTTGAGACCCTCACTGTTTCAATTGCTAAAGAAGCTTGGAAACTCTTTATCGACGTAGTTGAAAAAGGCGGTTTCTTCAAATTGGTTAACGAAGGTGCTGTTCAAGCAGCTGTCAACGAATCAAACGAAAAACGTCACGCCGATATGGCTCGTCGCAAAGAAATTCTTCTCGGTACTAACCAATATCCTAACTTCAACGAAAAAGCAGCTGACAAAATCGAAAAAGATGAATGTAACTGCTGCTGTGGCAAAAATGGCGAAAACGATCCCGCTAAGTCACTTTCATTGAAACGTCAGGCAAGCGACTTCGAGACACTCCGTCTTGCAACCGAACACGCTGCAAAACGTCCTAAAGTATTTATGCTTACAATTGGTAACCTTGCAATGCGTCTTGCACGCGCTCAGTTCTCAAGCAACTTCTTTGGATGTGCCGGATATGAAATCATCGACAACATTGGCTTTGACACCGTTCAAGCAGGTATTGACGCTGCTCTTGAAAAGAAAGCCGATATTGTTGTTCTCTGCTCGTCAGACGATGAATACGCCGAATTTGCACCCGAAGCATTCAAAGCTCTTAACGGTAAAGCTGAGTTTGTTGTTGCCGGAGCTCCCGCATGCACTGAAGAACTTCAGGCTAAAGGAATCACCAATTTCATCAGCGTTCGCAGCAACGTGCTTGAAACTCTTCAGGCATTCAACGCCAAACTTCTTAAATAATTGATCAACATGAGACCCGATTTTAAAACTATCGATATAACTGCCGATGCTTTCAAAGCTCCTCAGGCAGCTCCTCAGGCAGGAGAAGAATGGCTTACCCCCGAACTTATTCCCGTTAAGCCTATTTATACCAAAGATGACCTTCAGGGCATGGAACACCTCAACTATGTTGCCGGTATTCCTCCGTTCCTTCGTGGACCGTACAGCGGCATGTATGCAATGCGTCCCTGGACTATCCGTCAGTATGCCGGTTTCTCAACTGCAGCCGAATCAAACGCTTTCTACCGTCGTAACCTTGCTTCTGGTCAGAAAGGTCTTTCTGTAGCATTTGACCTTGCTACACACCGCGGATATGACGCTGACCACGAACGTGTTGTCGGTGACGTTGGTAAAGCAGGTGTATCTATCTGCTCTCTCGAAGACATGAAAGTTCTCTTCGATGGTATCCCCTTGAACAAAATGTCGGTTTCTATGACCATGAACGGTGCTGTACTTCCCGTACTCGCCTTCTATATCAATGCCGGTCTTGAACAAGGTGCCAAACTCGAAGAAATGGCTGGTACAATCCAGAACGATATCCTCAAAGAATTCATGGTGCGAAACACATATATCTACCCGCCTGAATTCTCAATGCGAATTATCGCTGATATCTTTGAGTTCACTTCGCAGAATATGCCCAAGTTCAACTCAATCTCTATCTCAGGTTACCACATGCAAGAAGCAGGTGCAACTTGCGATATCGAGCTTGCTTACACTCTTGCCGACGGTCTTGAATACCTCCGCGCCGGTGTTAACGCAGGAATGGACATCGACTCATTTGCACCCCGTCTTTCATTCTTCTGGGCAATCGGCATGAACTTCTTCATGGAAATTGCCAAGATGCGTGCAGCTCGTATGCTTTGGGCTAAGATTGTTAAACAATTCAATCCTAAAAATCCCAAATCACTTGCTCTCCGTACCCACTCTCAAACTTCAGGTTGGTCGCTTACCGAGCAAGATCCCTTCAACAACGTTGGTCGTACATGTATCGAGGCTATGGGTGCCGCTCTTGGTCACACTCAGTCACTTCACACCAACGCGCTTGACGAGGCTATCGCACTTCCAACCGATTTCTCTGCTCGTATCGCTCGTAATACTCAGATTTATATCCAGGAAGAAACCTATATCACAAAAGAGATCGACCCCTGGGCTGGTTCTTACTATGTAGAATCACTTACCAACGAGATCGCTCATCGTGCATGGGAACATATCCAGGAAATCGAGAAACTCGGTGGTATGGCAAAAGCTATCGAAACCGGTCTTCCCAAACTCCGTATCGAAGAAGCAGCCGCTCGTACTCAAGCTCGTATCGACTCAGGTCGTCAAACTATTGTCGGTATCAACAAATATCGTCTTGATCACGAAGATCCCATCGATATCCTCGAAATCGACAACACCGAAGTTCGTAAAGAGCAGATCGAACGTCTCAACGAAGTTAAAGCCAACCGAGACGAAGCAGCAGTTAAGAAAGCTCTTGAAGCAATTACCGAATGTGTCCGCACCAAGAAAGGCAACCTTCTTGACCTCGCCGTTAAAGCAGCTGGTCTCCGTGCAACACTCGGTGAAATCTCTGATGCTTGCGAAGCTGAAGTTGGTCGTTATAAAGCAGTTATCAGAACAATTTCAGGCGTGTATTCAAGCGAAACAAAACAAGATCCGAGCTTCAAGAAAGCTCAGGAATTATGCGAGAAATTCGTTGCCAAAGAAGGTCGTCAACCTCGCATCATGATTGCAAAAATGGGGCAGGACGGTCATGACCGTGGTGCCAAAGTTGTAGCAACCGGTTATGCCGACTGTGGATTTGACGTTGACATGGGCCCGTTGTTCCAGACCCCCGCCGAAGCTGCTCGCCAGGCTGTTGAAAATGACGTTCATATTCTTGGTGTTTCTTCTCTTGCCGCAGGTCACAAAACTCTTGTACCTCAGGTTATCGAAGAGCTCAAGAAACTCGGACGCGAAGACATCATGGTTACGGCAGGTGGTGTTATCCCCGCTCAGGACTATGATTTCCTCTACAAAGCAGGTGTTGCTGCCATCTTTGGTCCCGGTACCCGCATCCCCGATTCAGCTATCAAGATGCTTGAAATCCTCATGGCTGAATAATTTCAAAACTTGTCTTGAATATCGGTTAGAGTAATCTGACCGATTAAGATAAACCGGGCAGGTCAGATTTAAATCTGACCTGCTCTTACTTTTTTGGCATATTATTTGTTATATTTATAGATAGTATAATCTCACCTAAATATAACCTTTAAAATTTAATGAAATGATTGATCTCGACAAATCCATATTCAACATAAGTATCGACACTCCCCTGCCTCACATCGGGTCAATGTTAGTAGCCGAACCATTCTTGCGTGAACAATATTTCAATCACGCTGTGATTTGTCTAATCGATTATTTCCCCGGTAAAAGCGCGATGGGAGTTGTGATGAACAAACCATCGGGCTACAAACTTGAAGAACTGATTTCAAATATTCAATCAAACGAAGACATTGAGGTCTATTGTGGAGGACCGGTTTCATGTGACCGTCTGTTTTTTCTTCATCGCATTCCACAGTTCATTAGTAACTCCACCAAAATTGCCGAGGGATTATATGTTGGCGGAGATTTTGAAGATGTTGTCGAATACATAAACGATGGACTTCCGGTTGAAGACAATATTAGATTCTTTGTTGGGTACAGTGGTTGGGATGCAGGTCAACTTGACTCGGAACTCCGCAATCACGTTTGGGCGACAACCGATATTCCATCAAACTTCAACCCACTTTCATATCAAGAAGATTCTTATTGGCATAAAGTTGTAAAAAGTCTTGGTAATCGCTATACAGGCTGGCGCTATCAGCCTATGAATCCGTCAGATAATTAGACAATCCAATATAAGTATTTTTAACAAAAAAAATACCCTTTTGGGTATTGCGTAACTAAAATTTTCGTTCTAAATTTGTAGCCGAGAGATAAGTTAATGAATTGTGACATTTGTCACAACTTCTCTTATTTATTCTTATTAACTTTGCTACATTATAGTATTATTAAGAATGAAACCAAACCGTCTTATCACAATATTCGTTCTACTTTGCATTGCTCTTGTAGTGTACGCAAAGAAGAAACAGGAATATCCTCTCGCCGAAATCAAGGTGGGATACGATTACCATTATAAGTTTCTGCGTGGCGAGGATGGTGTGGTAGAGAAAAATACACCATTTGTCTTGATTGCCAATCAAAATCAAAGCAAATTTTATTGTCCAAGCACAGAATATAGAGATTCGTTGCTTTCCACACCTTCGGGTCGGGCAAAGGAAAGGCAGATGTTCAATGCCGCAGTAAGGGCATACTCAGATGGCTCAGATCGTTCCGCTATGGATGGTGTGGTTTATCACTCACGTCTATATGTATTTAAGGATTTTGCCAAATCTGTTTCTACAACTTATGATGAAGCAGGGATGGGTGAATGTGGTTATTATGACGAGCCTTTCTCTGAAATTGATTGGGTAATAGCCGAAGACAGTACCAAAAATATTTTGGAATATCAGTGCATCATGGCCACCGCCGATTATCATGGTCGCAAATGGACTGTATGGTTCACTCCTGAAATTCCCATGCAAGACGGTCCCTGGAAATTTTGTGGATTGCCGGGACTTGTTTTAGAAGCGAGCGAACCTTCAGGACAACATCACTTTATTGCAACCGGTGTTGAATTATGCTCTAACCCCATTTTTCCTGTATTTAATTCGGAGTATCATAAAATGAACAGACTTGACATGCTCCGAGCTGCCAGATACTATAAAGAAAACAGCAATGCTATGTTCAAGGCTGCCACCGGATTTGAACTTGGAGGCGGTAATGATGCTCCGATTACCGAAGAAAGCAGAAAGTATGATTATCGTGAAACTGATTATCATTGATTATGAAAAGAATACTGATATATTTGTTTTTAACGTCAGTTGCTATTGTGGCTAACGCCGACAACTGGGTAAGAGATACCGAACCTGCAATACTTGAGGTTCATTATACCCGTACTGAGGTTACAGATACAACTGAGCGCGAAACAAGTTTCTTTAATGAAGAAACGATGCTCCGTATTGGGAAAGGAATGTCGCGCTATTGTTCCGTGCAAAGATTCAATAGAGACAGTCTTATGTATTGTGCCCCCGACTTATATTGGCAAATGGAAAAAGCTTCGTTTGAAAAAGATCCTAAAGAACATGACAGAACTTCACTCGAACGTAGCGGACGTTACTGGTGTTTCATTTACAAGAATTACCCTGAAGGCAAGATTACAGAAACCGCATACTTCGATATGGAGGATTGGCAATATGACGAAGAATGGGAGAAACCTGAATGGGAAATAACTGATGAAACAAAAGAAATAATCGGGTACCAATGTTTTAAAGCTATAGCTGATTACCGGGGTAGAAAATGGACTGCATGGTTCACTCCTGAGATTCCGATTCAAGACGGTCCATGGAAATTGTGTGGTCTCCCGGGATTGATACTCGAAGCCGAGGATAATCACGGCGAGTACCATTTTCTTGCCAACGGACTTAAACAAAACGGAATTACCGATGTAGGGTTCTTATGCTATCGGGAAAAACGTGGTGTTAGAAAAGTTTCTCGTGACCAATTTTTCAATAACTGGTGGAGATATAAACATTCCAATTTCGGAGCTAAAATGAGAGCAGCCTTCGGAGTTGGACCTAAACCCAAACCGGATGACAATAAGCCCAAAGTACTTCATCACGATAAAGAAGAAACCAATTATCCTCACGATTTATGACCAGAATTGTCACATATTTATTTTTACTGATTGTTGTGCTAAATACTACGGCGCAAGTCAATGTGACAGGTATTGTCATAGACAAAGAGAATAATGAGCCTGTTACCGGAGCGTCTGTTATTGTTAAGGGCGCTGACGGCAAGATTAAAAAATTTACAACTTCTAAAATCGACGGTGATTTCACGATGTCGTTGCCGTCAATTACAGATTGTCGGTTAGAGGTGTCTATGATGAGTTTCGCCAAGAAAATTATCCCGCTTGACAGTGTTTCGTTTCCTATAACTATATATCTCGAACCGGGCACGACACTACTCAAAGAGGTAACAGTCAAGGCTGACCGTATCCGTGAACAAGGAGATACAATCACTTATAATGTAGGGACTTTTGCCCAACAGCAAGACCGTTCAATTGGCGACGTGCTGAAACGTATGCCGGGCATCAGTGTGGAAAGTTCAGGCAAAATACAATATCAAGGCGAGGATATAAACAAGTTCTATATCGAAGGCTCAGACTTGCTTGGTGGTAAATATGGAATTGCAACCAACGGTATAAACCACGAAGATGTTGGAGCGGTCGAGGTAATGGAAAATCATCAGCCTATGCAGGTGCTGGCGGGAATATCCTTCTCAGACAAAGCCGCAATAAATCTCAAATTAAAAAATAAATCAAAAGCAACTTGGACATTCCACGGAGACGCCGGAGGTGGTTACTCATGGCTGCCCGACGGTGCGATATGGGACGGCGAGTTATTCGCCATGGCTGTTATGCCAAAATTCCAGAACATAACTACATTAAAGACTAACAATATAGGCGAAGATCTGTCATCTCAGGCTACAGACTTCTTCGCTTCACGTCGGGGAACCGATTTGAGTCGTTATGTCGGAGTCTCATTACCCGGCGTTCCTAATCTAAACCGAAAGAGAACATTATTTAATCGTTCGGCTCTCGTTTCAACAAACAGCCTATGGAAATTTGGTCGCGGTGAGTTCAAGACTCAGATCGACTACTCATTCAACCGGGTAACAGCAGATGTCGCCAACATAACCACATACTTCCTTAATGAAGGCGACCGTGTCATCACTGAAAACCAGAATGGCGTAGATCGTTCTCACTCTCTATCGGGTAAGTTTATCTATGAATTAAATCAAAAGACAGCGTTCATAAACAATACCCTAAAGACAAATATCGACTGGGATGATGTTAGACTTGGTGTTACAGGCTCTTTACCAAATGACCAGACAGCATCACTCCCCGACTACTATGTTGCAAACGATTTCAAATTGATAAAACGTTTCAATGGGAAACATCTCGTAACATTCAAGAGCGTAAATGAATGGGAATCGCTACCTCAGACACTTTCGGTAACAATGAATGACCGGTTTATGCATCAGAACGTAAAAGATCATGCATTCAAGACTGATGAGAGTGCTGCTTATGCTTTCTCTCTCAACGGAATCACAATTAGCCTTGAAGGTGGTATCAAAGGTTATTTACGCTCGCTTGACACAAAACTTCCTGAAATACCTGAGGAAATACCCGGTACTACGACCAATGTAATGAATACAAATTACTTCACGGTCTATGTCACTCCGAAATTTGAGTATTGGTTAAATCGAGTGAATTTCACGTTAAATGCTCCCCTAAGTTTCGCCAATTATACGTTTGACAAAGCTCTTGCAAACCGAAGCGAGATCTACTTTTCTCCATCCCTGAACATGAACTGGAAACCTAACAACCGCCTTTCGATGAGCGTTAGCGGTGGGACTGGTCGCTCGCCTATGGATTTGAGCCTTATTCAGCCCGGATACGTTATGACAAACTATCGTTCATTCCGTAGCGGAGTAGATGATTTCTACAATTCTACTTCTCAAAGAGTTTCCGCAAGAATATCTTACAAGCACACCCGCCAAGGTTTGTTTGCCAACGCATTTGTAATGCAGTCATGGCGTCATAATCCCTATACTCTTGCTCAACAACTTTACGGCAACTATGTAGTTTATTCATATACATCGGCAAAAAGTAACGGGCAAACGCTCATTGCAAACGGGAATATTGGCAAGACTCTTGATTTTATGCAGGGCAGCGCAAATATCAACGGCTCGTACAGCCGCACCGAATCGCATCTTATATCTGAAAACAGTTCGGTCAATTCAATAGGCACCTCTTGGACGGCAGGATTAAAGATCAATGGCTATCCTATCAGATGGGTTAGTTTTGACTACCGATTTGCATTTTCATCTAACCGCCTTGCCATGAATAGTATTAATGCTTCTTGGTTAGGACGTGTGGAAAATGAATTGCTGATTAATATTATTCCTCACAAGAAATGGGAATGGCACATCAGCGGTGAACATTATCGCAACGAAATAACTACTGATCAATTCAAAAATGTGTTTCTACTTGACACCAAATTAATCTATAAACTTACCAAGCGGCTTGAATTATCAGCATTGTTAAACAACATCTTCAATCAACGCACTTATAACTACACAACATATAATCAGCTCACTTCGTTTGAAAGCCAACGTTGGCTCAGAGGGCGCGAAATGCTAATCTCAATTTCTCTAAGAAAATAACTACAACTACAGCAATATGAAAAAATTTCTCACATCGTTCATCATCTGCTTTGTGGCAATTACCACATTGGCACAAAACAGGGCTGAAATTATTGTCAGCTATGAATCGTCGTTCCCAACAAAGCATGGTAAAATCCAAACTCTCAAGATGTCACTGTTAGCATCATCTACTGAAGCGAAGTATTTCAACGACATCAGTCTATGGGTCGATTCATTGAAATCTACTCCCGAGGGCAAAGCCAAATATACTGAGATTATCAGAAAAACGTGTATGACTGTAGAACCGGACGGCTCTGTGTCGTTTGATATGAGAAAAGGTCCGACAAAAAACACTCACAGTTTTGTTTTTACAAATCTTGCAGAAGACAACCTCACTCATTATAATAAATTTGGAGAAGAGCTTGGCTATTACAAAGAGCCTCTCGCTGAAATGCAATGGAATATAATAGAGGATTCTACCGCCAATATTGTTGGTTATGACTGCGTAATGGCTGAAACTGATTATCACGGTCGGCACTGGAAAGCTTGGTTTACCCCTGAAATACCTGTACCTTTCGGACCGTGGAAACTACACGGACTTCCCGGACTTATTTTGAAAGCCGAAGCTAACGGGAATTTCTTATTTGTAGCAACCGGGCTTGAAAGTACCGATCGAATTATGACTCCAATGTATATGCAAGACGAATACTCAAAAGTTAATCGCAAAGATGCACTTAAAAATGCTGAATATTTCAACAATAATCAGGAAAGTATTCTAAGAGCTCAAGGGCAAAATGTAACCGTGCTCGCAGTTGACGATGACGGAAACAGAATCGAAATGCCGAAATATGACGGCTTGTTACACAATATCGAACCTGACTATAAAATGAAATAAGACTTACTTTTTGACTAATCAGTCTAAAATTTTCTGCATCATAACCGCATCCACATAACCGTTGGGGCGGATTATCCAATCTTTCAGAGTGCCGGCTTCTACGAATCCGGCATTTTTTAATGAATATAGGCTCGATTGATTATCTACTGTTGACACTGCCGACAACTGATGGATTGACAATCGCTCGTGACAAAAAAACGATAACGCAATCAAAGCCCGACTGCAAACGCCTTTACCTCGATACAATTCCGAAACATAAAAGCCGGTCATTGCACGACGATTTAGCGGGTCAAAATCAAACAGATCAATCATACCAATCGGAGAATCGGGCTTCTTAACATCAACAATCATAAACCTCAGTTGGCGCGTCACAAAAATATCGGGGTCATAGTTGCTCACATACTCTTGGATATTGTGTAGAGAGTATGAACTTACAATTGATGACGAGTCCCATTGTTGAGGGTCGTTTTCCCATTCAAAAATATGCTCTACATCGTAAGGCTCGGGAGCTCTCAAGCCAATTCCTTCAAACTGTATCATTTTGCAAAAGGTACACGGTTAACAAGTGAACGCCCGAGAGTGACTTCGTCGGTATAATCAATTTCATTACCAACTGAAACGCCTCGCGACAACTGAGTCACGACAACATCATGTCCCATAAGCTTTCTGTAAATATAAAAATTGGTTGTATCACCCTCCATGGTCGGACTAAGTGCGAGAATCACTTCCTTTATACCGCCATTGCTCACTCGCTCAATCAACGAATCAATTTCAAGCGAGTCGGGTCCGATGCCGTCGATAGGCGAAATCAAACCGCCAAGAACGTGATATACGCCGTCAAACTGACGTGTATTTTCAAAACTCATAACATCTTTGACGGTTTCAACAACGCAAACTTTTGATTTATCACGAGCAGGATTTGCACACACAGGACAAATCTCGGTCTCTGAGATATTATGACAAACTCGACAATAAGTGATGCCTTCACGTAAATCAATTATTGCACGTCCAAGCCCGACTGCAACATCTGTATCCTGACGCAACAGATGTAGCGCAAGTCTCAGAGCGGTTTTTCGACCCACCCCCGGCAGACGCGCAAGCTCACTGACAGCGTTTTCAAGTAATTTTGATGAGAATTCTTGTTCCATTTATCTAACAATCTAATTTCATAATAACGAAATCGACTTCAAAGGTAGACATTTTAATATAAACTTTACAAATTGTAATTGTTAATTGTCAATAATTTTATACCTTTGCACCGTAAAATACGAAATAGAGAATTTACCATATAAAAAATGGAAATAATCAGAACAGTGAAAGAGCTCAAGCATGCAGTGGAGCAAGCTAAAGTTCAAGGGGCTAAGATAGGACTTGTGCCAACAATGGGAGCACTTCATGCAGGTCATGTATCTTTAATTGAACGTGCACGTTGTGAAAACGACTTTGTTGTTGTCAGTGTCTTTGTCAACCCCACCCAATTTAACAATCCGACTGACTTAAAAACTTACCCTCGAACCGAAGAAGCCGATTGTGAGAAACTTGAGGCAGCAGGTGTTGATGTCGCATTCATCCCCTCGGTTGAGGAAATATATCCCGAACCTGACACACGAGTTTTTGAACTCGGACCGGTAGCTGAAGTTATGGAAGGAGCTATGCGCCCCGGACACTTTAACGGCGTCGCTCAAATCGTCAGCAAACTTTTTGAAATGGTTCAGCCCGACCGTGCCTACTTTGGTGAAAAAGACTTCCAACAAATAGCCGTAATCCGTAAAATGGTTGAACTTTGTGGATTTAATATCGAAATCGTTGACTGCCCTATCAAACGTGAGGATGACGGTTTGGCTTTGAGCAGCCGAAATGTCAGACTGACCGCTGAACAACGTAAGGTAGCACCCATGATTCACAAAATTTTGACCGAAAGCGTTAATTTTGCGAAGAATCACACTGTTGAAGAAACCATTAAAATGGTAACCGATGAACTTAATAAAGTTGAGTTTATGGAAGTTGAATACTACCAGATTGTTGACCCGTTGACAATGCAACCTATTGCAAAATGGGATGACACCAAACTCAATCCGGTCGGCTGTATCACAGTTTACTGTGGCGATGTCCGACTCATTGACAATATTAAATACACAAAATAAACCCTGCATAAAAAATGATGAACATCGAAGTTCTCAAATCAAAAATCCATCGAGTTACAGTAACCCAAGCCTGTCTCGACTATATCGGTAGCATCACCATTGATGAAGATTTGATGGATGCAGCCAATATTATTGCCGGCGAAAGGGTTTATATCGTTGACAATAACAATGGAGAACGACTTGATACGTATGTAATTCCCGGCGAAAGAGGTTCGGGTGTGATTTGTCTTAACGGAGCCGCAGCGCGCAAAGTTCAACCGGGAGACATTGTCATCATCATGAGCTATGCTTCAATGCCCTTTGAAGAAGCACGCGCCTTCAAGCCGACAGTTATTTTTCCCGATACAGCGACCAACAAGCTGTAAAAATTATAAACACCACTTTTTACAACGAGCTGATAATATATGTTTGAATCACTTACCGAGAAACTTGAGAAAAGCCTTCAAATTTTAAAAGGTCAAGGCAAAATCACTGAAATAAATGTAGCCGAAACCCTTAAGGATGTTCGTCGCGCACTCATCGATGCCGACGTCAACTACAAGGTTGCAAAACAATTTGTTGATACAGTAAAAACCAAAGCGCTTGGTCAAAATGTTTTGACAGCCCTTAAGCCTAAAGAGCTCATGCTCAAAATTGTGCAT
This sequence comes from uncultured Porphyromonadaceae bacterium, assembly GCA_947174335.1. Taxonomy (GTDB): domain Bacteria; phylum Bacteroidota; class Bacteroidia; order Bacteroidales; family Muribaculaceae; genus CAJUPY01. The sequence continues at coordinate 77,277 of CAMWIM010000001.1, forward strand.
GATGAGCTGACCTCTCTTATGGGTGGCGAAACTGCGCCGATTAATCTTTCAGGCAATCCTACCGTGATATTAATGTCCGGTCTGCAAGGTTCCGGTAAAACAACCCTCTCAGGTAAACTTGCCCGCAAATTAAAAAGCGAAAAAGGTAAACGTCCCTTGCTCGTTGCCTGTGACGTATATCGTCCTGCAGCTATTGACCAACTCAAGGTACTTGGCGAACAAATCGAAGTTCCGGTATACTCTGAAGAAGGAAATAATAATCCGGTTGAAATTGCCAAGAACGCAATCGCATACGCAAAAAATAATCACCTCGACTTGGTAATTGTCGATACAGCAGGTCGTCTCGCTGTTGACGAGCAGATGATGAACGAGATTGAAGCAATTAAAAACGCTGTCAAACCTCAAGAAACTCTGTTTGTTGTCGATTCAATGACCGGTCAAGATGCGGTTAACACAGCTAAATCGTTTAATGATCGCCTTGATTTTGACGGTGTTGTATTGACAAAGCTCGATGGCGATACTCGTGGTGGTGCAGCTCTTACAATACGTAATGTAGTCAACAAACCTATCAAATTTGTAGGTACAGGTGAGAAACTCGATGCTATCGACCAGTTCCATCCCGACCGTATGGCTGCCCGTATCCTTGGTCAGGGCGACATCATGACCCTCGTTGAGAAAGCTCAAAACATCATTAACGAGGATGAAGCAAAACAGCTTCAACGCAAAATTTCAAAAGACCAATTTAACTTTGACGACTTCCTTGCCCAAATTCAGCAAATCAAGAAAATGGGTAATATCAAAGACCTCGCTTCAATGATTCCGGGAGTCGGAAAAGCTATTAAAGATATTGACATTGACGACAATGCGTTCAAAGGCATTGAAGCCATTATCCGCTCAATGACATTGGCTGAACGTCAAAATCCGTCGATCATCAACGGCTCACGTCGCCAGCGTATTGCACGCGGTTCGGGTACTTCACTCCAAGAGGTTAACCGACTTCTCACTCAGTTTGAACAGACTCGCAAAATGCTTAAGCAGGCATCTCAATTTAAGAGCAACCCAATGAAAATGATGCGTGAAATGCGTCGTCATCGATAAAAAAATATAACATCAACGATTTTATGGAGCTTATTGACGGTAAAAAAATATCACAGGAAATCAAGCAAGAGATTGCCCTTGAAGTTAAAGAAATGAAAGCACACGGCAAGCGTGCGCCTCATTTGGCAGCTGTGCTTGTCGGTCATGACGGAGGTAGCGAAACCTACGTTGCCGCCAAAATCAAGGCATGCGAAGAATGTGGATTCTCATCAACTACACTTCGATTTGAAGACACAATTACCGAAGATGAGCTTTTGAAAACAGTTCACGAGCTGAATAATAATCCGGAAATTGACGGATTCATCGTTCAGCTTCCTTTACCACGACACATCAACGAACAAAAACTCATCGAAGCAATAGACCCTCGTAAAGACGTCGACGGTTTTCATCCTGTTAATGTTGGACGAATGTCTATCGGACTCCCCTGCTTCAAATCGGCAACACCGGCAGGAATTATGATGTTGCTTGAACGCTACAATATTCCGACCAAAGGAGCTCGTTGTGTTATTCTCGGGCGTAGCAATATTGTCGGCAAACCTGTTGCAACTTTGATGATGCAGAAAGGTTATCCCGGTGATGCCACCGTTACAGTTTGTCACAGTGCTACAAAAGACATCAAAGAAATTTGTCGTGAAGCTGACATTGTCATTGCAGCATTGGGTCAACCCAAATTCGTTACAGCCGATATGATAAAACCGGGAGCTACAATCATCGACGTAGGTACAACACGCGTTCCCGATGCAACACGCAAGAGTGGATTCCGCCTGTCGGGAGATGTTGATTTTGAAAATGTCTCAAAAATTTGTGGATACATCACCCCGGTCCCCGGCGGAGTTGGTCCTATGACTATTGTATCGCTGATGAACAATACACTTTTGGCGGCTAAGCATATTATTTATCCTGAATAAGTTTGGTATGCACGAAATTATTGAGGCACTCATTTCACTTTTAATATCAACGGCTTCAACTCCTGAAGCCGTTATTCTTTTTGCCGGGGACGCAATGCAACACGAAGCCCAACTTCAGGCAGCTATCAACTCGTCAAAAAATCACACAGACTACGACTATTCAGAATGTTTCACTGACATTGAACGTGCAATCAAAAAAGCCGATTATGCTGTCGTAAATCTTGAAGTGCCTCTCGGAGGTGCACCCTATTCAGGTTATCCGATGTTTGGAGCACCTGACTCATACGCTAAATCTTTGAAAGATGCCGGATTTGATATGTTCCTGACAGCAAATAATCACACTCTTGACCGCCGGGACACAGGTTTAAGACGTACTATCAAAGTGCTTGACAATCTTGAAGTTGACCATATTGGAACATATAGCAGTAAAGCCGCTCGCGACTCAATTCTACCCCTTATCAAAGATATTAAAGGTTTTAACGTCGGTTTTCTGAACTATACCTACGGCACAAACGGCATTAAAATTAAAGAGAATACTGTTGTAGATTATATTGATACCGCTTTGATTGCCCGCGATATTGATGCTGTCAGAGCTAAAGGAGCTGAAATAGTAACTGTCGCCTTGCATTGGGGAATCGAATATGATCTGCTTCCAAACAAACAGCAAAAAGAACTTGCCGGTTTCCTGACAGACAAAGGCGTTGACATGATAATTGGAGGTCATCCCCATGTTATTCAGCCGATGGAAATGCGACTTAATAAAAACGGTAAAAAAACATTCGTCGTTTACTCGCTGGGGAACTTTATAAGCAATATGAAAACCGATGATACACGTGGCGGAGCCATTGCCCGAGTCAAACTTAAACGCGATACTACAGGAATAGCATACGTTGACACAGCGTCATATTCGCTCGTGTTCACCATTCCACCCGGTGACGGCAGCAAAAACTTTCGCTTGGTTGATGCTACCGAGCGAAAAGCCGGTAGCCGCCAATATAATTGTAATATGTTTGTTAGTCGTGCTAAATCAATCTTTGACAAACACAATATCAATGTTCCGTTTGAAAAAATTAATCGCAATCACAACGGACATAATGATGAGCGGCATGACACTCCAGCAACCGGTGATCAACAATGATATGTCGGTTTGCCATTGATGCAATTGTCGACATTTCGTGCGATACCAGAATAATTGTAGAATGTTGAGCCTCTTTCTCTATAATATCGTACATCTGCTTTTCAAAATGCTTGTCGATATAGCTTAACGGTTCGTCAAGTACAAGGACGTCAGGCGATGAGATTAAAGCGCGTCCCAATAAACCGCGTTGCAACTGTCCTCCTGAAAGTTGTCCTATCGGATGATGACGATGAGAAGTTAATCCGACAAGTTCAAGCATTGCATCAACATGCTCCTCGATTTCTTTTTTTGATAAATCCTTACAGCTTAGCATCCCCGATGCAATAACCTCTTCCAAAAGTATTGGGAAATGGCTGTCAATCATATTTTTTTGAGGAAGATAGCCAATCGACAACGCATTTACAGGAGAATTGTCACTAAAATATTGAACGCATCCGGTTGTAGGTTTTAACAGCTTAAGAATTAGGCGCAAAAGTGTCGTTTTACCACCACCGTTCGGGCCGGTCACAGCGATAAAATCACCATGTTTTACCTCTAAATCAACGTTTTTTAAAATTTCCTTATCTTCGCGAGAGAAATTAACATTGCTGAGCTTTATGATTGTCTCTTTACAGTTGCAAGCCATCGGTAATAAGTTTAAATTCTTTTTCCCAATCACCGTTCATCGGATTGATTGTAACCATTTCAGCACCGGTACGTCTTTGTATTTCAGATGCGTTGTTCGAATCAAACTCTTGCTGAAAAAAGAATACTCTGACATTTTCATTTACAGCCTTATCAAGTCGTTCGTGGAGTTGTTTGACCGACATATCTTTTCCGTGTGAACCGACAACCAGTTGTTTCAAGCCATAATCGTTTGCAAGATAGCTGAGCGACGGATGCCATACTATAAAAGTACGACAGGTCAATGTATCAGTAATACCCTTAAAAACCTTATCGATTGAATCAATATGATTTTTGAGGCTAACGGCATTCTCGTGATAAAAATCACTATTTGACTCATCAGCTTTTGAAAGTGCCTGTTCGATATTATCAACCATTATCAATAAATTGCGTGGCGAACTCCAAATATGAGGGTCAGCACTGCCATGATGGTGATATTCATGTTCTTCCGCTTCTTCATCATGGTGTTCATGGGTACCGTACAACCTTTGTATTCCTGTTGACATATCAGCAATAATAGCCGATTTCCCCGACTCGTTTATACGATTAATCATTGCCGACTCAAATCCGAGTGTTCCGACAGGCATATATATGTCACTGTTTTCAAGAGCGACTAACGAATTGAGTGACGGCTCGTATGTTTCGGGATTAACAGAAGATGTTGTCAACGACGCGACATTTGCTTTATCTTTTGCTATAGCCTTAACCAACTCTGCTTGTGGTGGTATACTGACAAGCACGTCGAGTTTATCTTTATTACCCTTATGAGTTGGACCGGTACAGGCAGTAAACAGTCCGGTCAAAACAATTGTTGCAAGGTATATCTTGAAATTTTTCATTCTGAATTTATTGATTGTAGACAAGAGTATGAAGCATTATTACAAATGCTTTAACATCGGGAAGCGGTTTTGTTGACATAAGCATCATCTCAACCATATCAAGCCCCGGAGCGTATGGAGGTTGAAAATATTGTAAATCAATCGGCTGAAATCCATTTCTTTCATAAAAAGCGATACGTCTGTCAGCTTCCGATGTCCCCGGTAACTCAACTTCAACCACAACAGCTCTCGGAGCTGCCACAGCTGACAAATCGGTAATCACTGACGACCCGATTCCGGTTGACCGTTCTGACGATTCAATCGCAAAATGCTCTATATAAAGTACTCCCGGTAAATTCCACGATGTGTAAAATCCGTAAAAAACATTATCATCACCGACAATTGCTTTCAAATTAAAAAACGGAGAAGAATTGGCAATCATATCAATTATACTTTGCCACGGACGACGTTCATTTTCGGGGAATGACGCCATATATAGTCCTTTTATCTTCTCTAAAAGCGGATCTTCGACATCAGTAATACCGTATATATCATATTTTTTCATTTGAGTCAATCAAACAATGTGATGTTTTGATTTACAAAGTTAATAAAAATGTGACAAACTTAGAGTCTTTTGATTATTTTACATGGATTCCCCGCAACTACAACATTGTCAGGAACATCATGCGTAACAACCGAACCGGCTCCGATCACAACATTGCTCCCGATTGTAACACCGGGTAAAATCACAGCATTACCACCTATCCAAACACTGTCACCAATTGTTACCGGCTCAGCCCATTCAACCCCTTTATCTCGTTCTTCCCGCTCAAGCGGATGACAAGCCGTATAGATACTCACATTCGGACCGATAAAAACACTGTTGCCAAATCGAACTTCAGCCTCATCTAAAATTGTCAAATTGAAGTTTGCAAAAAAGCTGTGACCGACATGAATATTTTCACCATAATCACATCTAAACGGCTGATTTATATGAATATCATCCTGATATGTGCCCAAAATTTCTTTCAATATGGCTTTACGTTCATCAACCTGTGAAGGTCTCAACGAATTAAACAACCATATTTTCTCACGGATATATTCAAGTTTCTTTATGAAATTTGGATGAGTTGCATTATAACGATCACCTGAAAGCATTTTAGACCACTCATTTTCAAACATTGGGTCTGACATCAAATTATTCATTTACTATCAATATTAATCATATTATGCCACAAAATTACATAATTAAATGGAATAAAATACTAACAATCTTTAAAGCCTGGCAAAAATTCGATATTATTTAGTAAATTTGCAAATTGAAATATACAACTCTATCTAAATTTAGCTGACAAATAAACAAACAAGCGCTATGTTTAAAATCAAGCGACTATACACATTCATTTTGCAGAGCTTTTTGCCTCTGTTTATGATGACGTTTTTTATTTGTTTATTTATCGTTTTGATGCAATTCCTGTGGCGTTATATCGACGACCTTGTCGGAAAAGGTTTGGAGATGAGCGTTATCGGTGAGTTGTTTTTTTATGCGGCGTTGACAATGGTTCCGATGGCATTGCCTTTGGCTGTTTTGCTTGCCTCGTTAATGACTTTCGGTAATCTCGGTGAGCGATTTGAGCTTATGGCGATGAAAGCGTCAGGCATCTCGCTTATCCGTGTAATGAGACCTCTGATCGTTCTGATGATTTTTATTGCGATCGGAGCATTCTTTTTCCAGAACAATGTGTTGCCTGTTGCTCAGGCAAAAATGTACACATTGCTGTGGTCCATGAAACAGAAATCACCCGAACTTGAGATTCCCGAAAGCGTCTTTTATAGCCAGATTCCGGGATATGATATTTTTGTAAAATCAAAAAATCGCGAGACCGGAGCTCTTTATGACATGATGATTTATGACGTGTCGGTAGGTAATGACCTTGACCGTGTCAGAATCATTCTTGCCGACTCGGGTCGAATGAGTATATCTGACGACAAGACACACCTGTTCTTAAGACTATATGACGGAGAACAATTTGAAAACTTGAACGGGCAAGGAACAAAACGCAATAACGTACCCTATCGTCGCGAATCGTTCAGTATCAAAGAAATCCTCATTCCTTTTGACAACAACTTCAACCGAATGGATGAAAGCGGTATGCGCAACCAATATGTTGGTAAAAATATTACAGAATTACGTCATACCATTGACTCGGTTAATCATCGAATAGATTCTGTCGGTTATACTTTTGGTAATGATCTAATCAATCAGCCTTATTTCAATGTTTATCCGCGACACGCCGACCACGACAAGCAAGAAAAACAGATTAAACGTGTTAAAACAGTGAAGGCAGATGCCGAAATGTCAGAGGCTCTTGCTCCTGATGACGACGTCAATTTAGGAGACAACGTTGCTTATTCACCAAAGGATAATTCTATAAAAAATGATTTAATCCCAGCCCAACCTATTGCGACAGACCTATTGCTTGACACTTTGTTTGCTTCATACGATATGTCAACGACAAAATCGATTGCGACACAGGCTATCCATAAAGCAAAACGTCTTAAACAAGATTTTGAATTCCGTGGCTACATGATGCAAGACGACTACAAGACAATCCGTCGTCACGGCATCGAGCTTATGAAAAAATTCACACTCTCGTTTGCATGCATCATCTTCTTCTTTATCGGTGCGCCACTCGGAGCTATCATCCGCAAGGGAGGACTTGGTACACCGCTTGTAATTTCGGTTATCCTTTTCATTATCTATTATATCATTGATAATACAGGCTATAAACTTGCCCGCGACGGTAAGTGGGAAGTATGGGAAGGCATGTGGCTGTCATCCGCTGTATTGCTACCTCTCGGCGTTTTCTTAACCTACAAAGCGATTAACGACTCGTCGGTACTCAACGCCGATGCCTACCTCAATTTCTTCCGTCGATTGTTTGGTATAACCGAAGTCCGTCATGTCGAGATGAAAGAGCTTACAATGGATGAGGTTACTCTTGAACGCTCTACAATATTGCTCGACCAACTTGATGTAGAATGTCGTGCTTATTTAACTCAAAACAAGGATAAGCAAAACTATATTCAATTTTTTACTCAAGGTTATGACCGAAACAAATTGTCACTGCTCGCTGATCGACTTGATAAATCAATAGAATATTTCTCAAACTCCCGTGATAAACTTGTGATAAATAAATTGGGCGATTATCCTATTCTTAAAAACCTCTGGTTCTATAATATTTCACCCAATCCCAAAATTGCAATTACAGCGGCTGTCCTATTCCCGATTGGCTTGCCGATATGGTTAATCGGACGTAAACTCCGCAACGATTTACACGAGGAACTGACAAAAATAATTAACCTTAATCAACAAATAAAACAGTTGATTAACAAGGATCAACAATAATTTGACTAAAACGGAACTCTCATACATATATGGAAAAAATAAAACTTGATTCAATAGAAGAAGCTCTCAAAGATTTTGGCGAGGGCAAACTCGTAATAGTCGTTGATGACGAAGACCGCGAAAACGAAGGTGATCTTATTGTGGCTGCCGAAAAAATCACTCCCGAACAGGTCAATTTTATGTTGAAAAATGCTCGTGGAGTACTTTGCGCACCTATTACAATGTCCCGTTGTGTCGAACTTGATTTACCTCATCAGGTTATAGACAACACGTCGGTTCTCGGCACACCGTTTACTGTCACAGTCGACAAACTCGAAGGCTGTTCAACCGGTGTCTCAATCCACGACAGATGTGAAACTATTCGTGCTCTTGCCGACCCCAAGTCAACGCCCGAGACTTTCGGACGACCAGGACATATTAATCCTCTATATGCCCAGGATGGTGGTGTTTTACGTCGTGCAGGACATACCGAAGCCGCTGTCGATCTTGCGCGTTTGTCAGGTCTTGAACCCGCCGCCGCCCTTATGGAAATTATGAGTGACGACGGATCAATGGCTCGTCTGCCCGAATTGCGTAAACGAGCCGACGAATGGGGAATGAAACTAATTTCTATCCGTGACCTGATCGCCTATCGAATAGCGAACGAAAGCCTCGTTGAAATGGGCGTTGAAGTTGATATGCCTACCGATTACGGTCATTTCCGCCTTATTCCATTCCGTCAAAAGAGCAATGGTCTTGAACATATCGCAATTATTAAAGGTGACATTGCAACTGACGGACCTGTGTTAGTGCGTGTTCATTCATCTTGCGCAACAGGTGACATCTTCGGATCAAAAAGATGTGACTGTGGCGACCAGCTACACAAAGCTTTACAAATGATTGAGAAAGAGGGTCGCGGACTCGTTCTATATCTTAATCAAGAAGGTCGTGGCATCGGTTTAATGGATAAAATCAAGGCTTATAAGCTTCAGGAAGAAGGACTTGACACTGTCGATGCAAATATCCATCTCGGACATCAAGCAGACGAACGCGACTACGGTGTCGGAGCTCAAATTCTTCATCTGCTTGGCGTCAATAAAATGAGACTGATGACTAACAACCCTATTAAACGCATCGGGCTTGAAGGTTATGGACTTGAAGTTGTTGAAAATGTTCCTATTGAAATTGCCCCCAATAAATATAACCGCTTTTATATGCACACCAAAAAAGAGCGCATGGGACATAATCTCGACAAGGTAGACTAATTGCCAGATGATTTTGCAACCGAGTTGCAAGCTTTAATGTGTACTTTTGTGCAATTTAAGGTCAAGATTTTTTAATAACATAATATATTAAATGAAATCTATTTCCCGATTTACGTTTTCAGTTTTGATGACGCTGACATTTGTCTTCTCGACAATGCTTCAGTTTCATCATCACGACGTGTCGGGTAATATATATTTATATGTAACCGGCATTGGCGAAGTCGAGATAAGCAGTCACCACCATCCTATTGGTGAAACTTGTCATAATCACTCTCATACCCACAACCGCCATGCCGGATGTTCGGATTCTGAAAATCATTCCGATTCAGAATGTGCAATGCATCTTGACGAAACAATTGTCAATGATGACTACAACATCTCCAAATTAGTTAAGGTATTTGACCACTATCTTTCCCAAGTTATTTTGCCTGAGATTACATTAATTTATATTCAGCAAAATATCCTTAACATTAGTAAATTCGATTGTCTGTCACATTTCGTCATTGAGTCCACGGGCTTTTTAGAGACGGTTACACGACGAGGTCCTCCCTCGATTGCATAACCTCTCTATTTAAACCTCATTACACTCAAACTATAAAATAATTATTGACGATATGTTAAAACATTTATATTTCGCTCTTGCAATTGCGACAACTCTTTTGATGACTCCGTCGTGCCACCGAAACACCCCTGAACAAGACGGCCTCGGACATCACCATCATCATGATCACGAAGGACATGATCACGAACATGAAGGTCACAACCACGAAGAACACGAACATGAACATGAACACGAACACAAGCACGAGGGTCATGACCACGAACATGAAGGTCACGGGCACGAGCATGAAGGACATGACCACGACCACGGACACAACTCTAAAGAACCGGCAGGAGCTATTCATCTTGAGCCGGAACAAGCCGAAAAATTTGGTGTAGAAGTAACAACAATCGCTCCATCTGAATTTTCAGAAGTTATCAAGGTTTCAGGACAAATCGAATCAGCGCCAACCGATCAATCGATAATCACAGCAAACTCATCAGGTACAATCAGTTTTGCACATAATATCACTGAAGGTTCAGCTGTTAAAAACGGAACAACAATCGCCACAATCACCGGTCATGGAATTGCCGGTGGTGATACAAATGAAGCTACCAAAGCTGCTTATGACGCAGCCAAGCGTGAGTTTGAACGTGTCACTCCACTACATAACGAAGGAATTGTTTCGACTAAAGAGTATAACGAAGCAAAGCAGGCATACGAACAAGCAGCAGCTGCATGGTCTGGTCGCTCATCAGGCGGTTCTGCCATCTCTCGTCAAAATGGTGTTATCACTCAGTTATTGGTTAAACAAGGTGAATATGTATCGACAGGTCAACCTATTGCCGTGATTTCAGGTAATACCCGTTTGACACTTCGCGCTGACCTTCCCGAAAAATATTTCAATTTTATGCCGACAGTTGTCAGCGCAAACTTTCGCCCTGCTTATTCTGACAAAATTTTCAGCATAGCCGATCTTAACGGTCAACGCATCGGAGGCTCAACAGCCGTTATTGGTACTCGCGCCGGATACCTTCCGGTCTATTTCAGCTTTGACAATAACGGTTCTGCCGTTCCCGGTTCCTTTGCCGAGATTTATCTGATAGGGAATAATCGTTCCGATGTTATCGCCTTACCAATTGAAGCAGTAAGCGAACAGCAAGGGCTCAACTTTGTATATGTCCGTCTCGATGAAGACTGTTATGAAAAGCGAAATGTAACACTTGGTAACAGTAATGGTAAAAATATTGAGATTAAAAAAGGTCTCAATCAGGGTGAAGAAGTCGTTACAACAGGAATGATATTCATAAAACTCGCCGAAAGTTCGGGTGCTGTTCCTGAAGGTCACAGCCATAGTCATTAATTTCATTTTATTTTAAAAGGCTATGCTTAACCGAATTATACATTTCTCGCTTTATAATCGACTTCTGATTTTATTGCTTTCGGGCATACTTTTGTTAACCGGAACAATTGTGCTGTTTCGTACTGAGGTCGATATTTTCCCCGACCTTAACGCCCCGACAGTTGTTGTAATGACCGAGGCACCGGGAATGGCACCCGAAGAGGTCGAAAAACTTGTAACATTTCCCATTGAGACATCAGTTAACGGAGCAACCGGCGTACGTCGCGTAAGATCGTCATCGGCGACCGGATTTTCAGTCGTTGCTGTTGAATTTGACTGGGGTACTGATATTTATATCGCACGACAAACTGTCTCTGAAAAACTTTCAGGTATTTCAGAGACGCTTCCTCCGGGTGTTAAAGCACCGACGTTAGGACCTCAGTCATCAATTCTTGGCGAAATTATGATTATAGGTTTGACAGCCGACTCAACATCCTTGCTTGAGCTGAGAACTTTGGCTGAACGCCAAATTCGTCCGCGTATTCTTTCGGTCGGAGGAGTTTCTCAAGTAACTGTAATCGGTGGAGACATCCGCGAATATCAAATATGCATTGATCCTGACCGTATGCGTCACTTCGACGTTACTTTTGACGAAGTAATGGGAAGCGTCGAGAAAATTAATGAAAATGCAGCCGGTGGTGTTCTTTACGAATATGGTAACGAGTATATAATAAAAGGTGCAGTTAATACAAATAACACTGACGATATAGCCTCATCGGTTATTCGCAGCGATGACCGCGGAACTATCACTGTCGCCGATATAGCTGAAGTGAAAATAGGTAGCAAAACACCACGACTCGGTGTTGCATCAGAACGCACTAAACCTGCTGTTTTGATGACCGTCACCAAACAGCCTGCCGTCGGTACAATCGAACTCACAAAACGAATTGAAGAAAGCCTCGAAACATCAGCGAAGAATCTACCTGCCGATGTTCATATCTCAACCGACATCTTCCGTCAAAGCACATTTATTGACAAGTCTATCTCCAATCTGCAGGAATCGCTTCTTGAAGGAGCACTGTTTGTCATTGTCGTGTTGTTCTTCTTCTTGATGAACTTGCGCACAACCGTTATTTCGGTTATTGCACTCCCGATGTCAATCATTCTTTCGGTTTTGGTTCTGAACTTATTTGGATTCAACATCAATACAATGTCACTTGGCGGTATTGCAATTGCAATCGGTTCACTTGTAGATGACGCTATTGTCGATGTTGAAAACGTGTATAAACGATTGAAAGCCAACCGCAAATTACCTGCCGACCAACGACAACCGACCTTGCATGTCGTATTTGAAGCATCGAAAGAAGTGCGCATGCCAATCTTCAACTCGTCACTCATTATTATTGCGAGCTTCCTACCACTATTCTTCTTGACCGGTATAGAGGGACGCATGCTCATTCCTCTTGGAGTTTCTTTTATCGTTGCCCTAATCGCATCAACCATTGTTGCGCTGACTCTTACCCCGGTTCTCTGCTCATTCCTGCTTGGTGATAAAGGTGAAGAAAAAGAGGGAAAAGAGCCTTGGACTTCACGTCACATTAAATCGGCTTATATAAAAGCCCTTGAATGGTGTATGGAAAAGCGTAAAGCCGTTTTAATCGTTGTAGGCATATTGTTTGTCGTTGCAATGAGCCTTTTCTTTACTTTGGGTCGCAGTTTCTTGCCCTCATTTAATGAAGGTTCGTTCACAATCAATGTCAGCACTCTCCCTGGCATATCGCTTGAAGAGAGCGACCATGTGGGACGACTTGCCGAAGAAATGATAATGTCGATTCCCGAGGTCAAAACAGTTGCCCGTAAAACCGGACGTGCCGAACTCGACGAACATTCCCTCGGTGTAAACGTATCTGAAATAGAAGCACCATACGTCCTCGATAAAGGACGCACTCGCGGTCAGGTTGTCCGCGAATTGCGTTCAAAACTCGCAACAATTCCCGGTGCAAACATCGAAATCGGTCAGCCTATTTCCCACCGTATCGATGCAATGCTTTCGGGTACTGAAGCCCAGATCGCAGTCAAACTTTTTGGTGATGATCTCAACCGTCTTTATGCTATCGGGAACCAAATCAAAACACAAATGAGTGGAATCGATGAAGTTGTTGACGTTAACATCGAACAACAAATCGGACGTCCTCAACTTGAAATCATTCCCCGTCGCGATATGCTTGCCCGCTATGGCATTTCCATGAATCAGTTTACACGTTTCATTGATGTCGCACTCGCCGGCGAAGTCGTTTCACAGGTTTATGAAGAAGGTATTCCTTACGACATTACAGTCAAACTCCCTGACGACCGTCGTGACTCGATGAGCAAGATTGCCGACTTGATGATTGACAGCAATGAAGGTAAAATCCCTTTGAGCTATGTAGCTGATATTGTATCGACTACCGGACCAAACACTATTAACCGCGAGAACGTCAGCCGTCGTCTTGTAATCTCAGCCAATGTTGAAGGCGGAGACCTTCGCGGTGCAGTAAATAAAATCAAGGAACTAATCGAGGCAAATGTTACAATGCCCGAAAACTATTATGTAACATACGGCGGACAATTTGAAAGCGAAGCAAATGCGTCACGAACACTTGCACTTACATCAATAATCGCACTGCTAATCATCTTTATGCTTCTCTATTCTGAATTTAAAAATGCTCAACAGTCGCTGATTATTCTGATCAATATGCCATTGGCAGCAATTGGTGGTGTATTGATCCTTGTTATTACAGGTGGCGAACTCAATATCCCTGCCATCATTGGATTTATATCACTTCTTGGTATTACAACCCGAAACGGTATGTTGCTCATCTCTCGTTACAACCACCTTTGTGAAGAGGGTGAACCCTTGATGAAACGAATTATTCACGGGTCTGCCGACCGTCTGAATCCGATTATCATGACAGCTTTAACATCGGCACTTGCCCTGATTCCGCTTGCTATTCGTGGAGGCGAACCGGGTAATGAAATTCAATCACCGATGGCTGTCGTTATACTTGGTGGTCTGATTTCAGCTACTGCACTCAACGTGTTTGTTGTTCCTATCATCTATTATCTTTCACTACGAAATAAAGAATAATATGAAAAAAATAATTGCCACAGCTATCATATCTTTAATGATACAGACAATTAACGCTCAAAGCCAATCGTTTGATGCAGTTGTCTCTCAAATGCTTGTTTACAATCCCGCAATTAAGGAATTAAATCACGGAGCCGAAGCTGAGATTCAAGAAATGAAAGCTGAAAATATACTTGAAGGTCCCGAACTTGAAGGTTTCCACAAGTGGGGAAATTCGGGTGACCGTAAATATGGAGCAGGCATTTCTCAAGGTTTTGACTGGCCCGGTCTATATAGTGCTCGCCGCCAAATGATTCGTAATAATGAATCGGCACTCGGATTACTTCGCAATGCTACCGTTACAGATAAAAAAGTCGAGGCTCGATCGTTGTTGATTGACCTTGTTAATTCAAAAAGAAACATTTCAATTTTGGAGCGAATCGATACTATGATGATTGATCTCGCCAAGTTTTACGATGCCGCTTATAGAAGCGGACAAGTTTCAATTCTTGATAAAAATAAAATTGACATTGAAATCATTCGTCTTGGAGGTCGATTAACCGAGGAAAACAATCGCTATGGTGATATTCTCGCTTCGATTTATGACTTTTGTGGCTCTGACCAAATAGAATCAGAACTCAATCATCTCAACAACTATCCTGACGCAATGCTTCTGTCGGCAGAAGACTATAAAAAACTTGCCGAAGAATCTGATCCTTATATGGCATATCTGAAACAGATTGCTGAAGTCAATAAATCACGTGGCAAAGTCGAATCACGTTCGGCACTCCCTTCTTTCTCTCTCGGATATGAATGGGAACGCGAGGAAGGTCAAGACTTCAACGGTTTCAACATTGGAATCAAATTTGCATCTTGGTCAAATAAAAACCGTCGTGCGGCTGTCGTAGCTTCTGTTCTTGAAAATGATGTGAAAATCTCAGCTCAATCAAAAAAATTGATGACTGACATTGACAATGATCATTCAACCGCTCTCGATTTGATTAAGCAGATTAATAAATTTGAGACCGCCCTTAACGGTAACCACCACGAGCTGCTACTCAAAGCCCTTAAAGGCGGACAAATCAATATGCTTGACTATATTCAAGAGGTCAACTTCTATCTTGAAGCCGAACTCGATCTTGAGAACATGCGCCACCAATATCAGCTTGCCTTGTCTCGTCTCAATCGTCTTAACTAATTATCACTCAACTAATTTTAGGATAGAATTATCGGGTAAAAATCAAATTATAAAATATGAGAAAACAACTTTTCTTTTTAACCTTCATTCTTTTAGCAATGATTTCTAACGCAACAAATCCTCTTTTCAACGAGTTTAATACGCCTCATAATACCCCTCCGTTTAACTTAATAAACCAAAATCACTATGAAGAGGCTATTAAACGCGGACTTGAACTTGCACAAAAAGAGATTGACTCAATCGTGTCTAATCCTGAAGAACCGACATTCGATAACACTATAGTCGCTTTGTCGTTGGCAGGTGGAGACTTGAACCGCGCTCTTGGCGTATTCTACCCGTTGACATCTTCATTGAGCGACGATCGCATGATTGAGATTACAAACAACGTCTCTCCCCTACTCTCTGAATATTCAACTTCAATAATTCTCAACCAACAACTTTGGAACCGAATTAAATCGGTGTATGACAACCGAGACAAATTCAACCTTGACACCGAAGATAAAATGTTGCTTGAAAATACATACGAGTCATTCGCATCATCAGGAGCAAATCTTCAGGGTAAAGACCGTGAGACTTTTGCAGCTCTAAATGCTGAGATTTCAGATCTTACAAACAAGTTTGGTCAGAATGTACTTCGCGAACTTAATTCCTACAAATTTTACCTCACAGAAAAAGACCTTGACGGACTCCCCGAAAGCCTCATTGAAGAAGCTGCCATTGCAGCCAAAGAAAACGGTCATGAAGGTGAATATATGTTCACTTTGGCGGCTCCTGTATATAGCCGATTTTTGAAATATTCAACCCGTCGCGACCTTCGTGAAAAAATGTGGAGAGTTTACAACTCGCGCAACACTAAGGGTGAATATAACAATTTACACATTATGGCTCGCATAGTGGAATTGCGCCGCCAACTCGCTAAACTGCTCGGTTCCGATACCTATGCAGCCTATACACTTAAACGTAAAATGGCTAAAACTCCCGAAAATGTAATGAACCTTCTCAATCAGCTCAGCACTGCCTATCGTCCGGCTCTCGATGCTGAAATGAAAGAGCTTAATGCTTTTGCAAGTGAGATTGAAGGTAAACCGTTTGAAGTTAAGCCTTGGGATTACAGCTATTACAGCGAAAAACTCAAAAAACAGAAATATGACTTTGATACAGAGTTGATTCGCCCCTATTTTGAACTCAACAACGTTATCGACGGCGTATTTGGACTTGCTACCAAACTCTATGGTCTTAAGTTTACTCAGAATCCCGACATCGCGGTATATCATCCCGATGTAAAAGCATTTGACGTCACCGACGCCGATGGCTCATTTATCGGAGTGCTCTACACCGACTTCTTCCCTCGCGAAAGCAAGACTTCCGGAGCATGGATGACAAATTTTTCAGAACAATATATTGATGCCAATGGTAAAGATCATCGCCCGGTCGTTTCAATCGTGATGAACTTCTCAAAACCTGTCGGCGACAAACCATCGTTGCTCACTCCCGATGAAGTCAACACATTCCTTCACGAATTTGGACACGCACTTCACGGTCTTCTCACAAAATGTAAATATGAAGGTTTGTCAGGTACAAATGTATATCGTGACTTTGTCGAACTTCCGTCACAGTTTAACGAGAACTACCTGACTCAGCAAGATTTTTTGAATGGATTTGCACGTCACTACCAAACAGGTGACTCAATTCCGGCTGAAATGATTGACCGTCTTATAGCTCAAGAACGTTATGGCGCCGCTTACGCTTGCATGAGACAGCTCATGTTTGGTCTCATTGATATGGCTTGGCATAACAGCCCCGATTCAATAACCCTTGACCCTGCCACATTTGAACACAATGCCTACAAAAACGTTCAGATTTTTAAACCGGTCGAAGGAGCATTAACATCTCCCCAGTTCACCCACATATTCTCGGGAGGATATGCAGCCGGATACTACAGTTATAAATGGGCTGAGGTCCTTGATGCTGATGCTTTCTCTCTATTCAAAGAAAAAGGCATATTTGACCCTGAGACAGCCCGCTCATTCCGTACAAACATTCTTGAGCGAGGAGGTACAGAAAAACCCGACGTTCTCTATCGTCGATTCAGAGGTCAAGACCCGACAATCAATGCACTTCTCAAACGCGACGGTATCACTCAATCTAAATAATGGACAATTTTTAACAGCATTATTTATATAATTGTTCACCATTAGAATAGACATTAATAATAAACAAGGAGGTATGTCAGCGATTGGCATATCTCCTTGTTATCTTTATCAACAAAATACTTTTAAATTGTAATTTTGCACTAACAATATGGCAATGTGCAATTCGTTAACCTTTGGTAAAATATAAGGTAAATATATTAATTATTACTATTTTTGTAAAAGTAAATAAGACCACAACGATTTAAAACTAAACATAAATGGCTAAAATTTATGGAGCTGTAACAATTGATTCAGAACGTTGCAAAGGGTGTGACCTCTGTGTTGTGGCGTGTCCGACCAACGTGTTACTGCTTCAATCAAAAGAAGTTAACAATCGTGGATACCATTTTGCATACGCTGCCGATATGTCTAAATGTATAGGTTGCGCATCGTGTGCCGCCGTTTGCCCCGATGCATGTATTGAAGTATTCAAGATAGTTGAAAAATAAAACTCTCCCCCACTCCACCAAAATTACATGAATACAGAATATAACAATTCAAAAAGCGAAGTACGACTGATGAAGGGCAACGAAGCGATTGCCCATGCAGCTATTTTATATGGCTGTGACGGATATTTCGGCTACCCGATCACTCCGCAGTCAGAAGTACTCGAGACCCTTGAAGCAGAAATGCCATGGGAAACTACCGGTATGGTAGTGCTTCAAGCCGAGAGTGAAGTTTCATCAATCAATATGGTTTATGGCGGAGCTGCTACAGGAAAAGCAGTCATGACCTCATCATCAAGCCCCGGTATTTCCCTTATGATGGAAGGAATTTCATATCTTGCGGCTTCTGAACTCCCGGCACTTATAGTAAACGTGATGCGTGGTGGACCCGGTCTCGGCACAATTCACCCCTCTCAAAGCGACTATTTCCAAGCAACCAAAGGTGGCGGACACGGCGACTATCGTCTCATCGTGCTTGCACCTTCATCTGTTCAGGAGATGGCAGATTTCGTAGCCCTTGGTTTTGACCTTTCTTTTAAATATCGCACCCCTGCCATGATTCTCGCCGACGGCATCGTCGGTCAGATGATGGAAAAAGTTGTACTTCCGCCAATGCGTCCCCGACGCACAGCTGAAGAAATAGCAAAACAATGTCCCTGGGCTACAACAGGCAACCCGTCAAAACGACACCCAAACACTATCACATCACTCGAACTCGATTCTGCTGTGATGGAAAAAAACAACGAACGTTTTCAAGCGACCTATCGCAAGATTGAAGAAAACGAAGTTCGATATCAAACATACTTTACCGATGATGCCGAATATCTCATCGTAGCGTTCGGCTCAATGGCTCGCATCTGCCTCAAGGCAATTGAGGAAGCTCGCAAGCAAGGAATAAAAATCGGTATGATTCGTCCAATCACCCTTTGGCCCTTCCCCTACGATGCCATTGACAAGATTGCATCTCACACAAAAGGTATTCTTGTTGTCGAACTAAACGCCGGACAAATGATTGAAGATGTTCGTCTGGCTGTTGGTCGCGACAAAAAAGTAGTTCACTTTGGACGCATGGGCGGTATCGTTCCCAACCCATCTGAAATACTCAACGCATTCAGCAATGAGTTTCTCAAATAACCAAGACGCTTCATCATGAACAACCAAGATATAATCAAGCCCGAGAATCAGGTTTACAAACGCCCGAAACTTCTCAAAAGTAACACAATGCACTACTGCCCCGGTTGTACTCACGGTGTGGTTCACCGACTCGTTGCCGAGGTTATCGAGGAAATGGGACAAGAAAATAATACAATAGCGATTGCCCCTGTCGGTTGTGCGGTATTTGCATATAACTATATCGACATCGACTGGATTGAAGCGGCTCACGGACGTGCTCCCGCCGTTGCAACCGCTGCAAAAAGACTCAATCCCGAACGACTTGTATTTACCTATCAAGGTGACGGTGACCTTGCCGCTATCGGTACTGCAGAAACAATTCATGCTGCAAATCGTGGCGAAAACATCACTATCATCTTCATTAATAACGGAATCTATGGAATGACCGGCGGTCAAATGGCACCGACAACCCTCGAAGGAATGAAAACATCGACTACTCCCTACGGACGTCGTGTCGAACTCAACGGTTATCCTCTGAATATCACTAAACTTCTCGCCCAACTGAAAGGTACATGTTATGTTACTCGTCAGTCAGCTCATACACCCGCAACCGTGAAGAAAGCTAAAGCCGCAATTCGCCGCGCCTTTGAAAATTCACTCGCCGGTAAAGGTACCTCAGTTGTTGAAATATTGTCAACGTGCTCATCAGGCTGGAAAATGACTCCAGATCAATCTAACAAATGGATGGAGCAATTTATGGCAGAAGAATACACCCCGGGCGATTTAAAAGTTAACGATCAATGAAAAAAGAAATTATTATAGCAGGCTTTGGTGGGCAAGGTGTTTTGTCAATGGGCAAAATTCTCGCCTATGCAGCTCTAACCGGAGGCTATGAGGTTACTTGGATGCCATCTTATGGTCCGGAACAGCGTGGAGGAACAGCCAATGTCACAGTCATTCTCAGCGATGAACCAATCAGCTCACCAATTGTTGACACTTATGATATAGCCGTTATTCTAAATCAGCAGAGCCTTGATAAATTTGAGCATGCGGTCAAACCGGGGGGTATCCTTTTATTTGATCCATACGGAATACATCGTATGCCCGAACGCAAAGACATTACAATTATCCCGATTAATGCAATGGATGCAACAATCGAAATGGGTAATTCAAAAAGTTACAATATGATTTTGCTCGGTGCGTTGTTGAAAGCAAGCCCGATGGTAAGTGTCGAGAATGTTATGGACGGTCTCAAAAAAGCATTACCTGCACGCCATCACCACCTTCTGCCGGCAAATGAAGCAGCAATCAAGCGCGGGCTTGAACTTCTGTAACAGACTTATCCGTTCTGTTTCTTTCTTATATCGCGACGATCAACGGTGTTGAGTCGTGTATGTTCACTATCAAAATGAAGTCTATTCATCTCTGCCGGAGTCATTACACGGGCTCCGGTATATTTTTTCTTTTTATTCTCAATCATTTTTATTCAGATTTATCAAGTGCACGATTTATTGCGTTGAGCATCAGCAACACAAAAATATAGGAGGCACACAATACAAAAAATTCTATCTTAAGAGGGAAAATACAGGTTAAAACTCCTGCTCCCCAGTAACTCAAAAACAAGAGCCATAATACCGATTGAACAATCAGGCAAAGCGTACACCAAGCCTCGGCAATATACTTCTGATACCATACGCTCCAGAAAGAAAATGGGAGACAGCACACATTTATTGCCGCAAGATAAGATACATATTGAGGAAAAATCAGCAACGTCAATGCACTGACACTAAAATAGGCAAACCCCACTTCACTCCACGAAAACAGTCCGAAAAATTTGGAAGCTTCCGTGTCAAGTACATGGTCACATCCGTGTGTCTGAATTGCGCCACATATTTTATCAGCAGTTTCACTCTTTATTTTAAGCGACTTCTGAACAAGCAGATAACTGACATAGAGACCGATAAAATCAAGTGCAAGTGTTGCAATCAATAACGGACGTGCTAAGAAGTTGCCAACCCATAAAGCATAGAATACTAAAAACAATCCAAGCCCTATTAAAACGACTTGTTTGCCCGACTCAAGAATCTTCGCTTCGACATGGCTTCCATAGTCAGGCTCAACAGCTGAATCATTACAATATATAGCCAGAGCCTCGCCTGACCATTTATTAATAAACGAATCATGCGGGAGCGACTTATTGACCGAATCATCAATATACTCCACCTCTCCGCCGGTTGTATTGGTTACAATCACAAATTTAGAACCGCTTCGAGCCAAGAATGGTGCATCCAACTGGTCAAATCCCGATACTTTATCATCAAAGACAAGACCTTCGCTGTCAACACCATACTCTTTTAAAAGTTTGTTCAAACCAAACAACGACTTAAACGGCATCGTTTCAAAACGCTTGTCGCTATAAGAAGCCGTGTGCTTGACACCTAGAACCGAGAGAATATTTGAAAAAATAGAGTGTTTCTTCATTTTTTTTACCAATTCATAAAGCTCTGTACTTTTTCATAAAGTACATTCCCATCAATTTCACCGGAATGACGCCATACTTCGTTTCCGCTTCGGTAGATTATGAACGTTGGAACACCTTCGACGCTTGCTTCGTCAGCAAATTCATCATATTTGTCAATATCAAGCTGATCAACTCTGACAGCATCGCCGAGTAATTCTTTAACCTGTTCAACAATCGGTGCCATTTTATGGCAATGAGGACACCACGTTGCATAAAATTCTACCAATACAACAGGATTAGACGAAATTATTGATTCATAATCTTTCATAACTTGAATTTTTAAAGGTTATTATATCACTAAAACACTCAGTAATACCTCTAAGTTTAATAAAGCGACACATAATTTAATATAAAACTTCACGTCTCATTCATATTTTACTATCATACAACATCTTAACAATACAGCACTGACTAACGGAAATAAAATTTTCAAAAAAAGTTTGCAGAACAAAAAAAAAGCAGTACCTTTGCACCGTAAAAATTACCACCTTGCCTTGTGGTGTAATGGTAGCACGTCGGATTCTGGTTCCGCCTGTGAGGGTTCGAATCCTTCCAAGGCAACAAAAAAGAGCTAAGTTAAAAAACTTAGCTCTTTTTGTATTTTGTAACTGTGGGCTTATTAATACATCGGCGTAAATGGTTTTGACGGGGTCAGACACATAGTTACGTCCCCAAGAATATCAGTTATCACTGATGTATTCAGTTTCATAACGGGTGCACCCGGTTTCAAATTCACCTTATTAAGGTCGATGTAGTAGATACCCATATTGGTGACAATATCGAAATAATAACGTTTATCACGAAGGTTTGCAAAACTGCGCCACTGAGTTGATGATACGTTAGGCTCGGTTTCGATAGTGTAGGTATATGGAACACTGACATTGAAAAGAATGCTTCGTATAATCGACAAACCAAGATCAGCGTCACCTGTAGATTTTACATGGTGAACGAAATAGTCGGCACGCACTGCTCTGTCAGGACTTTTAACGGTTCCGGGGAGCATATTTTGACCGCCTACTCCATGCCAGTAGTTTATGATAGCCTCCATCTGGGGCCACTGCGGGTCGTTAGTGAGTACACGCAAATCTTTACCTTGATAAATATTTATATTACCATTATTAAATTCAACGTATGCGGTGTTTCCCTGTGCATCGGTGATACCCCAGTGAAGCGCCGATACTGTACCACCGTCAAAGGTCGCACCACCGATAGAGAAATTACCCTCTTTCAAAAGAGCCACAACTTGATCGGTTGTTTCAAATCGGTCAAGCATCCATGCCACGAACACTGCCAATGACATTGGTGGGCGTCCGTTTGTTTCAGGATTATTATATACAGTACCTTTACAGAAAAGACCGTTAATTACAAGCCCCTTCTCATTCATACCCTCCGTGATACCACCATCATATCCGACAGCATAGACTGCGCCATATTTTGATGTCCATGTTAACGCTCCAGGTTGGTCAGAGCTGACATGTTTAAATCCGCGGGGATATACATATAGATTTGTTGGAATCGGAGTTTTCCAGTCAAGCGAACGACCTACAATTTTAAGTGAGTCATCGCCTACATAAACAACACGCGAGCAAGCATCGATCTGTTGAATACCAACTCCGGTGAATGAAGCCAATCCAAATAGGGCTGCGATAGCCAACGTTTTTTTCTTATTCATTTTTAAATATAGTTTTTTGGTTATTATTTTGTCAGCATAATATTTAACGGACACTTTCTCCGATGAATAATATTGAAATAGTATTTAAAATTTAACAAAATTTAGTCGCAATAAGTTCATTTGCTTGCTTTTTTTATGATATTACTATTGTTAGAAGTTAAAATGTTGTATAATTGACAAATAATGCTTACCTTTGCACCTCAATAAAGTAGAACCAACATAATATGGTAAAGAAAACAACAGATATAGATTTGCTGTTTGAAACAAGCTGGGAAGTTTGTAATAAAATTGGAGGAATCTACACGGTTCTTTCGACAAAAGCTAACACTCTATGTAAATTATATAAGGACAATGTCGTTTTCATCGGACCCGATGTTTGGTCTGAGTCAAACCCGTCGCCCTACTTTGAAGAATGCTCAACAAGTCTCGACTCATGGAAAGAACGCGCTCTTTTGCCCGAAGGCGTCAGTGTTCGTCTCGGACGTTGGAATGTTCCCGGTCGACCTTTGGTTATCTTGGTGAAATTTGAGTCCTTATATCGCCTTAACGATGATTTGTTTGGCGAAATGTGGAAGAAATACGGCGTTGATTCGCTCCATGCCTATGGCGACTATGGCGAAGCGGCTGCTTTTTCTCATGCCGCAGCAGCCGTCATCTGCTCGATTGTCGAGTTTTTTGGCGATAAAAAGAAAAACGTCATAGCCCACTTTGATGAATGGACAACCGGAATGGGACTTCTTTTAGTCAAAAGCCGTTGTCCTCAGGTGGCAACAATCTTTACAACCCACGCGACAAGCATTGGTCGCAGCATCTGTGGCAATCAAAAACCATTATATGATTATCTAAAAGGATATAATGGTGATCAGATGGCTCGCGAACTGAATATGGAGGCTAAACACTCGCTTGAAAAAACTGCGGCTCATCAAGCCGACTGTTTTACTACTGTCAGCCAGATTACTGCGATTGAGTGTGAACAGCTACTTGAACGTCGTCCCGACATCGTTACTCCCAACGGCTTTGAAAGCGGATTTGTACCGGCTAAAACAAAAATGCCTGCAGCTCGCAAAACTGCAAGGACTCTGCTTATCAACACCGCAAGCGCGTTGACCGGAATCAACTATGACGACAAATCAACATTCGTTGTAGTGACCTCGGGAAGATGTGAATATCGCAACAAAGGTCTCGATATGTTCCTCGATTCAATCAATCGGGTTAGAACTTTAGCTCCTGAAAAGCGGGTTATCGCATATATAATGGTTCCCGCTTGGGTAAAAGAAGCACGTCACGATCTCGTTGAACGCCTTTCGTCATCTTCTTCTACAGCTACTCCGCTTCCAAACCCGGTTTACACTCATAGTGTCAACAATCCTGACAGCGATGCAGTCCTCGGCTCAATACACCGGCTTGGTTTTTCAAATCACCCTGCCGATAATGTAACTGTTATATATGTGCCTTGTTATCTCAATGCACAAGATGGCATTTTCAACCAAACTTATTATCAGATTTTGGCAGGTGTTGATGCTACCGTATTCCCCTCATATTATGAACCGTGGGGATATACGCCACTCGAAAGTATTGCGTTTGGAGTGCCTACCATAACCACTACCCTGTCGGGGTTTGGTCAATGGATTTTAAACGATGTTGAAAACGGGTTTGAAAAAAGCGGTGTCAATGTCGTTGAACGAACCGACCACGCCTATTCAGGCTCAGTCGAGAATATCGCCCGGTCGTTGATGTCGCTTATCAATTCCGACAAAAAACAGCTTGCCGAAATTTCAAATTCAGCACGCGAAACTGCCGCCAAAGCATCGTGGACCTACTTCATTGACTACTACATCAAGGCGTTTGACAAAGCTATCGCTTCGCGCAATCGTCGTGTAAAATCAAAGAAACACTAATAATTTCACAATATAATTCAATAACCGAAAGAATAATTAAAAAATATTGAACCAAATGAAACTTCAAGTTAGTAATTCCAACACGCCTGCCTGGCGTGATGTAACAGTAACAACTGAACTTCCATCTAAACTCAAACCGCTTGACGAACTCGCTAAAAACCTTTGGTGGGTATGGAATAGCGAGGGCAAATCACTCTTTCATGATATATCACCCGAACTCTGGCGTTCAACCGGAGAAAATCCCGTAATGCTACTTCAGCAGCTATCATCATCTCGTCTTGATGAAATTCAAGCCGACAAAGATATGATGAAACGCATTGCCGATGTTTATGCATCTTTCAAAGATTACATGAAACAACCGATGCGCAAAGACATTCCTTCTGTTGCATATTTCTCAATGGAATATGGTCTTTGCAACGCTCTCAAAATTTATTCAGGCGGCCTCGGTGTACTCGCCGGCGACTATATTAAAGAAGCCTCTGACAGTCGCGTTGACATGAACGCTGTCGGCTTCCTCTATCGATATGGCTATTTTACCCAGTCACTATCGGTTGATGGTCAACAGATTGCAAACTACGAGCCTCAAAACTTCAATCAGCTCCCTATCGAGCAGATGCGTGAAGCCGACGGTTCACCCATGATTCTTGAAGTACCCTATCCCGGACGTATCATTTATTCTCATATTTGGCGTGTCAACGTTGGTCGCATGAAGCTTTATCTCCTTGATACCGACTTTGATATGAACAGCGAATTTGACCGTTGCATCACTCACCAGCTCTATGGTGGCGATTGGGAAAACCGTATCAAACAGGAATATCTCCTTGGTATCGGCGGTATCTTGATGCTCAAAAAACTTGGTATCACAGCCGACATTTACCACTGTAACGAAGGTCATGCCGCTCTGCTCAACCTTCAGCGTTTGGTTGACTTTGTTCAGGAGAAAAAACTCGACTTCAACGTTGCGCTCGAACTCGTTCGCGCTTCATCTCTTTACACTGTTCACACTCCCGTACCTGCCGGTCACGACTACTTTGACGAAGGTCTATTTGGTAAATATATGGGTGAATATCCTGCAAAACTTGGTATCAGCTGGAATGAACTCATGGATATGGGTCGTGAAAATCCCGGTTCTCAAGAACGTTTCTCTATGAGTGTATTCGCTCTTAACACTTGCCAGGAGGCTAACGGCGTTAGCTGGCTCCATGGCGAAGTTTCAAAGAAAATGTTTGCCGGAGTCTGGAAAGGTTACGGATGGCAGGAATCTCACGTCAGCTATGTAACCAATGGTGTTCACATGCCGACTTGGGCTGCCTCTGAATGGAAAGCATTCTATGCCGACAAACTTGGCAAACAAGTTTTTGCCGACCAGAGTAATCCCGAAGCATGGAAAGGTATCTTCTCTGTTCCTGATGAAGAAATCTGGAAGATGAGAATGACCCTCAAACATAAATTTATTGATTTTGTAAAACGTGACTTCAAAGCTAAATGGCTTGCTCAACAGCGTGATCCATCAGCCGTGATGAGCATTGTTGACAAGATTAACCCCAACGCTCTTATCATTGGTTTTGCCCGTCGTTTTGCTACATACAAGCGTGCTCATCTTCTCTTCTCTGACCTCGATCGTCTTGCACGTATTGTCAACAACGAACAGTTCCCCGTTCAGTTTGTATTCTCAGGTAAAGCTCACCCCGCCGATGGTGCAGGTCAAGGACTTATCAAACGCATCATGGAAATTTCGCGTATGCCACAGTTTCTTGGCAAAATCATTTTCCTCGAGGACTACAACATGATCGTTGCAAAACGCCTTGTCAGCGGTGTTGATATCTGGCTCAACACTCCGACACGTCCTCTTGAAGCATCAGGTACTTCAGGTGAAAAAGCCGAAATGAACGGTGTTCTTAATTTCTCTGTCCTTGACGGATGGTGGTATGAAGGCTATCGCTTCAACGAAAACGCAGGTTGGGCTCTTACCGACAAACGTACATTTACACCCGATCAACAAGATCAGCAGGATAAACTTGATGCAGCGACAATCTACTCAATGCTTGAAAATCAGATTATTCCTCTTTACTTCAAGAAAAATTCTGCCGGCTACTCACCCGAATGGATTCAATACATCAAGGGTTCAATCGGTGACATCGCACCCCACTTCACTATGAAGCGAATGATCGATGACTATATCAGCCGATTCTATGACAAAGAGGTAGCCCGTTCAAAACGTCTTTCTAAAGATGACTATGCACTCGCTAAACAAATCGTTGCATGGAAAGAACACATCGCATCTCTTTGGGACGGCATCAAAGTTCTCGATGTTATCAACTCAAATGTTGCGTCAACCGTTACAGGTACAAAATATGAGACTACTATCGTAATTGATACAAACGGTATCGGTCGCGACCTCCATGTTGAACAAGTCGCCTATCGTGCCGAGAACGGCGAAGAAGTTCTCTCAAGCATAGAACAGTTCAAGGTTGTCAAAGAAGAAGGTAACATCATTACTTACTCTCTTAAAGGTACAATCAAGAACGCCGGAGTCTTCAGATTTAGCTATCGCATTTATCCTTATAATGCAGAGTTGCCCCATCGTCAAGACTTTGCGTTTGTACGCTGGGCTTAAATTTGTCCCCATTTCCATAACTATTCATATCATTCAATTCCGATTAGGCTTGGACGTGATGTCCGAGCCTAATTTTTTATTAAAATAATTATATGAATTCACCGCAAAATCATTAACTTTGTAACTAAAATAAAAGATTAATGAACAATCCAATAGCAACAGATATTCACCGCATAAGCCCGTCCCATTTTGTTATGGTAATGGCGCGTTTCAAAGCCTCTGTCATAATAGGTGGTTTGTTTGCGGTTTTGCTTGTATCACTTGTTGCCGGATATTTGTTTAACACAATCTTTTATATTATTGGACCTGCGATTATCCTTGTTTTAGGTCCGGTTGTTTTGTCGCTGATTTATTTTTACTATGCACTTTCGCCTGAGGCGGCAATGCTGACACGTCCTCATCGTGTGATTTTCAGCAACGACAAAATCGACATTGACTATTACATACACGTTGATGAAAAAGAAGATGATACAGAAAGTCACTTGACAAGTTCATCATATAAAACACAAAACATTGATGCTCATATAGTTTCTCCCGACATATTGATTAAATCAAATTCGGGACGGAGCAATATTGTTGCAGTCGTTCCGTTTGATTCGTTTACTTCATCTCAAAATCTCAACTCGGCAATACAAATGCTTAATATTGCCTCTACTTATAATCCACAGTCATGACTATCACTGAAAAAATAGAGAACCACCAAGGTCGAACATTTTCATTTGAAGTTTTACCTCCGCTGAAAGGCAAAGGTATCGACAGCCTGTTTCAGCGCATCGAAAAACTGATTGATTATGATCCGGCATATATAAATATTACGACCCACCGCAGTGAAGTTGTTTTCAAATCAACTGCCGACGGACTATATCGAAAAGTTTCTGAACGCTCACGTCCCGGTACCGTTGCCGTAGCTGCCGCTATACAAAACAGATATCGAATCGAAGCCGTTCCTCATCTAATTTGTTCGGGATATTCACGACTCGAAACTGAGTACGCGCTCATTGACCTTAACTTCCTTGGAATTACCAACTTACTTTTATTGCGTGGTGACAAAGCCAAACATGACAGTCGGTTTGTACCCAATGTTGACGGTCATGCCCACGCTTCTGAACTACAATCTCAGGTCAACGCATTTAACGAAGGTCTGTTTATTGACGGTACTCCCATGGATACGCCCCTGTCCGTACCGTTCTCCTATGGAGTAGCCGCCTATCCAGAAAAGCACGAGGAATCTCCCAATATGGAGTTAGACTTGATGTGGCTCAAAGCTAAGGTTGACGCCGGAGCTACATATGCCGTGACCCAGATGTTTTTTGACAACAACAAATATTTTAAATTTGTTGAAATGGCTCGTGAGGTTGGCATTAATGTACCTATCATTCCGGGTATCAAACCTATAACAAGTCTTGCACAACTTACCGTGCTCCCCAAAGTATTCAAAGTTGATTTCCCTTCGCCGCTCGCATCAGCACTGATGGCTTGCAAAACCGATGCTGAAGCTCGTCAGGTTGGAGTAGAATGGTGTATCGCTCAAGCGCGCGAACTCTATGAACATGGTGTAAAATCAATCCATTTCTACTCCCATAACGCAACCGATTCAGTCGAAAAAGTGGTTGCCGACATATTCAAATAGTAACATAACTCACTACATACATGAGATTTGCCGATATTCCAGCCCATAAAGATGTTATCGATCGCATAAGACAAATTGTTGACAGCGACCGCATACCTCACGCAATTTTGCTACGTGGACCCGAAGGCTCGGCAAAATTTGCGCTGGCACGCGCAACCGCTCAATATATCCACTGCACTGGTCGTCTTCAACCCGGTGCCGACCCCACGGATTCATGTGGAATTTGTACACAATGTATTCAGCATCAAACCCTTAACCACGTCGACACACACTATAGTTTTCCCATTGTGAAAAAGAAATCGGGTAGTAATCCGATTTCAGACGATTTCATTGAACAATGGCGTGAGTTCTTAATTGAATCACCGATGATGGACTTTGAAACATGGTGTGCCAAACTTGCATCAGTAGGAACCTCAACAGCCGGTGTTTCACCGATGTTTTATGTCAGTGAGAGCGATGCGCTTGCTGCCAAACTTGCGACTACTTCTCGCTCGACACGCTACAAAATTGCAATGATGTGGCTCCCCGAGCGAATGAATGAAGCATGTGCAAACAAGATGCTCAAATTACTCGAAGAACCTCAACCTGAGACGATCTTCATTATAACTTCTGATAACGCAACCGAGATTTTACCGACCATATACTCTCGCTGCCAACCTATCGAAGTCAAACGTCTTGACAATAATGCAGTCGCTCAATGGATTGTTGACAATAAAAACGTCAACCCCGAAGACGCTCAAAAAGCGGCTGACATTTCGTCAGGCTCTATTAATGCGGCTCTTCGGCAACTCGACATAGCAGCATCGGGAAATGATTTTTTTGACAGATTTGTTTCACTGATGCGTCTCGCATATCAAAGAAAAATCATTGAATTACGCTTGTGGGCTCAAGACATTGCGGCTCTTGGACGCGATCGTCAAGTAGCATTTCTGAACTATTGCTGTCGCTTGTTGCGTGAAAACTTTATTTACAATCTTAACATGCCCGACCTCAACGGCATGAACAGCAGCGAACGTGATTTTTCAAAGAATTTCGCACGATTTATTAACGAGCGTAACGTATTGAAACTCAATCGTGTTTTTGAAGATGCAACTACCGACATAGCCGGTAACGGAAACGCCAAAATAATATTTTTTGATGTTGCCGTCAGAGTCATTCTTCTTCTTAAACAGTAACGCTTAACATTCATTTTGGGATGGAACCTTTTTTGAAACAAATAGCAACTCTGTTTGCTGAGAAAGATAAAAACCTGATTGACACCTGCTTTGTATTTCCAAACAAACGAAGTATCGCCTTCTTCACAGAATATTTAAAAGATTTACTACCCGAAAACACGCTTATGCCCGAAATGACCGATATTGATTCGCTCGTAATGTCGGTAACAAAATCGGTCGTAACTCCACGCATCGAGCAACTGTTCATTCTGTTCAACTGCTATACAAAATTACGCAAACAAATATTCCCCGATACCGACGACTCGACAATCAGTTTTGACTCGTTCATGACTTGGGGCGAAATGGTACTGAATGACTTCAATGATGTTGACCGTTATCTCGTTGACACCACTCAAATATTCCGCAACATAAAATATTTCAAGGAAATTGCAGCCAACTTCCTTACCGAAAACCAAGTAAATATCATCAACCGTTACTGGCGCGATGAAATTACGTTTGACCCTGACGCACCGATGTGGCGACATGTCCCTCATGAATCAAAAGATATTGATACAGTTCAAAACTTTTTCAGCATCTGGGTTATTCTCGATAAACTCTATCACGAATTTAACTGTCAACTCGATAAACAAGAAAAGACTTACAGCGGAGCCGCTTATCGTCGTGCCGCCCAGATATTAAAAGACAACAATTCCTCTGACATACTTCATTTTAAGAAATATATT
Organism: uncultured Porphyromonadaceae bacterium; assembly: GCA_947174335.1. GTDB lineage: Bacteria > Bacteroidota > Bacteroidia > Bacteroidales > Muribaculaceae > CAJUPY01. The sequence goes on from CAMWIM010000001.1 coordinate 108,728, forward strand.
TTTGTCGGCTTCAACATTCTGTCAAAATCTGAGATAGAGATTTTCAAAGCACTTCAAAAAAACGGTATTGCTGACTTTTATTGGGATAACGCCTCGCCAATTTTTGGAGATGCTTTACCCGATAATCTTTCAACCAATCCTGCCACACGTTATATTAAAGAGTACGTCAAACAATTTCCTACAATCGGAGAACCGCTTCATCAAAAATCATTTGACAAATGGCCTGAAATCAAAATTATAGGTGTTCCGTCAAATATCGGGCAAGTAAAAAAAGCCGCACAGATTGTTGACTCTCTTTTACCCGATGACCCTGCAAAATTCGATTCTATTGAAGCACGAAAGACAGCCGTTGTTCTTCCAGACGAAACTCTTTGTATTCCATTAGTGAATTCGTTGTCTCCTAAGGTTGAGAAAATAAACATCACAATGGGATATTCGGTCAAAAACAGTCCGGTATCATCTCTGATGACAAACATAATTCGTTTGCAATCGAGAAGTAGACATAACACGAGCGGTCTGTCGTTTTACTTCGAGGATGTCATTGCTCTGCTCTCCCATCCCGTTCTGAAAACAGCCTATCCCGAAAAATGTGACGAGATAATCAAATACATAAAAGACAATTCTGTCTTCCACTTATATAAATCCGATCTAATTGAACGATTCCCGGAGATTGAACCATTCTTGATTGAGCCTACCGGGAATTTGACATCACTTCAACCGATGAGACGAATGTTAGAGGCTCTGAAAGAACTTGCCAAGGACGACAATCTCAGCAAAGCGTTTGTAATCAGCTATCTGTCATCGCTTGACATTCTCGAAAAACACATCGACAAATACAACATCGTTTTAACTCATGACACGGTTTATCAGTTGCTTCAACGTCTTGCAGGCGGCGAAGCGGTCCATTTCAAAGGTGAACCGCTCGAAGGTATTCAGATAATGGGTCTACTCGAAACACGTGCTCTCGATTTCGATAACCTCATTCTTCTATCGATGAATGAAAAAGTGTTCCCCAAAACCACTGCTATTCATTCATTTATTCCTGCCGACATGAGAAGTGCTTATGAAATGTCGACTGTCGATCATCAGGAAAGTATATTTGCCTATTATTTCTATCGTCTGTTAACTCGATGCAAAAAAGTATTTCTGATTTATGACACCCGCGGGGGTAACAACTCGGCTGAAATGTCACGATATATCTATCAGTTGATCTATGCGTTCCCGTCACTAAAACCCGAAATCGAAGAGAACGCATACAAGCTTACTGCTTCGGCTCCGCGTGAAATTGAGGTTAGAAAGACGCCTGAAATAATGAAGAAACTCAACCTCTACCGCACCCCCGGAAGTGAGCATTATTTGTCGGCATCTTCTATCAATACATATATCAACTGCCCGTTACAATTCTATCTTAAAAATATTGGCGGATTTACTGAAGAAGATGACCTCGTGAACTATGTCGATGACAGCCATTTCGGTACAATTATTCACGATGTCTTTGAAAAACTATATCTTGAGGAAAGTAATAAGAGCGGAAATAATCAATTTGATGCTGTTCGTATCAATCAAATTATAAATACGAAACGAAATCTGATTGAACATCTCGTCGTTTGCGCTTTCAAAGAGCATTATTTAAAGCAAGACCCCAAGAATTTTCAATCCCAAGGTTACAAAACCTCCATCCTGCCCGGTGAAGTCGGACTCCTCGCCAACATAATCAATAAATACATAATCAAGATTTTACAAACCGAGGCTAATTGGAAAGATGCCGATTATTTCAACTTTAGAGGAGCCGAAGAACTGATTAAAGGTCATGTCAAGTTTACCGACAAAGTTTCTTTGAATATAAAAGGCTATATTGACCGTGTTGACGAAATAATGCTACCTCAATATCATTCGACCCCGGTGTTGCGTCTTGTAGATTATAAGACCGGAAACGAAATGACTTCGATCAAAGAAATTGAGGATATGTTTTCGCTTTCGTCAAACAATCCCAATGCCAAGCGTGCTAAAGGTATGTTGCAGTTGATGATTTACTGCAATGCCTATGCCAACCTCAATAAATATGACAAGCCTATAATTCCACTCATCTTTAATTTTAACGAGATGATTAAAAACGGAATCGACTTGATGTCGATAGACAAGCAACCTATTTCTGATTATCAGAATATTAATGCCGACTTTATCGAAAAATTTGAAGAGGTAATCTTGGAAATGTTTAATCCCGACGTTCCATTCAAACAGGCTGAAAATAAAGACCACGCCTGTCACTACTGCGATTTTAAGGGCATCTGTGATATAGCGACAAAGAAATCATATTAAGCGATGCTCTATATCCATATTCCCTTTTGCCATTCAAAATGTGCATACTGCGACTTCTATTCCTCGGCAAGCCGACCGGTTGATGCCGACGAATATATTGATGCATTGATAACGGAATTCAA
>CAMWIM010000002.1 GCA_947174335.1 uncultured Porphyromonadaceae bacterium
CAACACCAATCACGGTTGACAACGCAAATATCACATACGCATCTGTCTATCCTCCGGTTACCGAATCCGAGCAGCCCGGTGCTACCGTCGAACAGCCTGAAATAGACCTTTTCATTGCCGATGTTGATGAAACTCCGCAGGTCGAGGTTGAAGAAATCGGGTCAAACGATGATTTTATCCGATTTGATTCATCCGACCCCTATGTTCTTGTGGTCGGTTCGTTTGATTCTTATGCAAAGGCAAAACAATTCATGACATCAAAATCAAATAAAGATTATAAGATGTCGGTTGTTGAGAATGATGGCAGATATAGAGTTTACGCCGCTACCGGTAAGTCGAAAGATGATGCGGCTTTAGCTCTTAACAATAAAGATTTTGCCAAACGTTTCCCTGACGCTTGGTCGTGTGAAAAATAATCATATTTAAACATATTTAGAATGGAAAATCTTCACGATCTCCTGATAAATCGTCGAAGCATCAGACGATATACCGATACTCCGATCGACCCGGACGATGTTAAAACAATTCTTGAAGCCGCTTTGATGGCTCCGACATCAAAAAGTACTCGCGCATGGGAACTCACTGTCGTTGAAGATAAAGAAGCCCTTGAACAAATCAGCGCATGTCGCCCGATGGGAACACTCCCGGTTAAAAACTGTGTATTGGCAGTTGTGGTCGGCGTTGATTCTACTAAATCAGAAGCATGGATTGAGGATGCATCAATTGCCGCCGTATTTATGCAACTTCAGGTTGCAGACCTTGGCTTAGGCTCATGCTGGGTTCAGCTTCGCGGTCGTTTTGCCGAAGATGGAACGCCCTCTGAAGATATTGTACGATCAATTCTCAACATTCCTGAAAATGTCTCGATGGAATGTATCGTGACAATCGGTTACAAAGATGAAATACGCAAGCCAATGGATACTGACAAACTTCTTTGGGAACGCGTTCACATCGGTAAATGGTAAATAATAACTCATCTGACGATAGACCTAAAATTGTAATGCTCGGTAGCGGAAACGTTGCCGGGCATCTTGCAATTGTGCTGGATAAAATTGGCGATGTCGTTCAGGTTTATAGTCCGACTATCGACCATGCGACCCAACTTGCCGGCAAACTGAGAAATGCGACACCGGTAAGCAACGCTAACGACATTACCGACAATGCCGACTTCTATATTATTGCTGTAAAAGACGATGTAATAGGACAGTTAGCTCGGAAAATTAATATAGATAGCGGAATTTGGGCGCATACGTCGGGAAGCGTTCCCATGTCGGTTTTTGAAGGCGTCAAGAGTCACTATGGAGTTTTTTATATGCTCCAGACATTTAATAAATATGACGATGTTGATTTTAAAAACCTGCCTATACTCATCGAGGGGAATGATGCTGAAACAGAGAACTCGCTCGTCAGTCTCGCTTTAAAAATAAGTAGCGAGGTGAAACGAACATCGAGCGACGATAGGGCAGTCATTCATCGTGCGGCTGTCTTTGCCTGCAATTTCAGTAACTATATGTGGTGCATTGCCGATGATATTTTGAAAACAAAAGGTTTTGATTTGAAATTGTTGGAGCCGTTGTTGAATACGACATTAAAAAATGCACTGAATTCGTCGCCTTACAATTCCCAGACCGGACCTGCCCGACGTGGTGACCGACTTGTCATGGAAAAACATCAGACTCTTTTGGATAGAGACCAAGTCGAAGTGTATAAACTACTTAGCAATCAGATATTTGAACGATTTAACTCATCAACAAATGAGCAGAATAAATAAAGACCTTAAAATTATCAAGGCGTTTGTTTTTGACGTTGACGGCGTATTGTCTCCTTCAACAATACCGATGTTGCCCGATGGTACACCATCACGAATGGTTAACATTAAAGATGGTTACGCTCTTCAGTTGGCTTGCAAACATGGCTATAAAATCGCTATCATTACCGGTGCTGATACAGAAGCTGTAAAAGTTCGCTACACCAAACTCGGTATTAAAGATGTTTATCTTAAAGCCGCAATGAAGTTACCGTTATTAAAAAACTGGATTGAGGAAAACGGCTTGAAACCCGAAGAAGTCGTTTATTGTGGCGATGATATACCCGACTTTGAATGTCTGAATCATGTCGGATTACCTGTTGCTCCTGCTGATGCGGCTGATGAAATTAAAAATATTGCCGCTTACATTTCGCCTGTCAACGGAGGCTATGGCGTGGCACGTGATGTCATCGAGCAAGTAATGAAGGCTCAGGGTCAGTGGCTCAATTCTGAAAAAGCTTTTGGATGGTAAATATGACTTCTCCTATCGAACAAATTCTAAAGGGTCGCCATCTTTATCTTGCAAGTGCGTCGCCCCGTCGCCGTCAGCTCATGTCAAATCTTGGCTGCGAGGTAAGACTTATTGAACCGCGTGAGGTTGACGAATCTTTTCCAACTGGTATGCCCGTTGATGATGCACCCGTTTATATAAGTCGTAAGAAAGCCGAGGCTTATTGTGATGTGATAACTCCCGATATGATTGTCGTTACGGCTGATACTGTTGTAATTGCCGACAATAAATTGCTTGGTAAACCTCATTCTCCCGAAGATGCGGTAAAAATGCTTGAAACGCTGTCGGGCAAACGCCATAGGGTAATTACCGGAGTAACCCTTACAACTTTCGACAAGATACACTCATTTAAAACTGTTACCGAGGTTGATTTTGACACTTTGACAACCCAAGAGATAGCTTATTACATTGATGAATTCAAGCCATTTGACAAAGCAGGAGCATACGGTATTCAGGAATGGATCGGCTATGTCGGAATTCGTGGAATTTCAGGCGATTACTATAATGTAATGGGACTCCCTGTGCATGATTTATACAAACACCTATGTCAAATCTAATTCCTTATAAAATTATCATTGCAATTTTTGCACATGCTTCGGCATCGGCAAGCGCATTATGATGATTATTGAATGGAATCGCAAGGGCTTGACAAAGATTGGGGAGCGAAAATGATTTTGTGATGTGGCGTGGGATTGTACGACGTGCTGTTGAAAGAGTACAATAAAAATCATAGTCGGGCCAATCAATCTGATAACAACGGCATGCCGCTCTCAAACATTTTTCGTCAAATGCTTTATTGTGAGCCACTAACGGTAAATTTCCTATAAATTTTTCGAGTCGTTGCCAAACCTTGTCGAATGTATCGGCATTTTCTGTATCTGACATACCGATGCCATGGATATTCTCAGTAAAATGACGAAAATAATACTCAGGTTCAGGCTTGACAAGTTCATAAAATTTATCTACAATATACCCTTCGACAACTTTTATCGCACCAATAGAACAGATGCTTGTCGGATGATTATTGGCGGTCTCAACATCTATTGCGACAAAATTATCCATTTTCAGTCAAATTTTTTACATGCTCATAAACATCTTCCATCAACCAGCGTGGAGTCGATGTCGCACCACAAATACCGATTGTCGGTTTATCAACAAGCCATTCAGGTTTTATTTCCGACTGATTGGAAATCATATATGTAGAAGGGTTGACCGATTTACATTCATCAAACAAGAATCTGCCATTACTGCTTTTCTTTCCCGATACAAAAAGTATTACGCTGTTTTCTGCCGCAAATTCGCGCAAATGTTCAACTCTGTTGGCTACTTGGCGGCAAATGGTGTCATAACTGTTGAATTTTACCCCGGGAACTATGCGGCGTTCAATTTCTTTTATAATGTCACTCAAGCCATTAAGCGACATCGTTGTTTGGGAATATAATTCTATATCTTTTGTAAAATCGATTTTGTCAAGATCATTCAGGTCTTGAACGACAATCGCACGACCATCGGTTTGTCCGACAAGTCCGTTTACCTCGGCGTGTCCCTGTTTGCCATATATAACTATTTGAGCATCAGGGCTTGTTTCATTGCTATTTTTAATGCGTTTCTGAAGCTGTAGAACTACAGGACAAGTGGCATCGATAATCTCTATATTGTTTTCTTTGGCAATTTGATAGGTCGATGGTGGTTCGCCATGAGCACGAAGAAGAACTTTTACATCATGAAGATTTTTCAAATCGTCATGAGTGATTGTTTTTAACCCTTTGTTCATAAGTCGTTGAACTTCATCACTATTATGAACAATATCGCCAAGACAATAAAGCGTACCCGAAGAGTCAAGTTTCTCCTCGGCTTTATGGATTGCGGTCACCACACCAAAGCAAAATCCCGAACGATCGTCTATTTTGATTACAGGATTACTCATCCAAGTCGATTAATGATTTGATTATATAAGTCAAGGAGCAACTTGTTTTGCTCGTCATGAGTCATATCTGAGTTGTCTATTACAACCGCATCATCAACCTTTCTCAGTGGACTTTCAGCACGGGTACGGTCTATATGGTCGCGTTCAACGACATTTGCCAATACAGCTTCGTATGACGTCTCAACCCCTTTGTCGGTCAACTCCTTCAAACGTCGCATCGCTCGTTTTTCAGGCGATGCATCGACAAAAATTTTAAGTTCGGCATCGGGGAACACAGTTGATCCGATATCTCGTCCGTCCATAACGATTCCGCGTTCACGCCCAAATTGCTGTTGAAGCTGAACGAGTCGATGACGCACCTCAGGAATAGCGGCAATAGGGGAGACGTGGCTTGAAACAATCATTCCACGTATCTCTTTTTCTACTACTTCGCCATTCAAGGTCGTCAGCTGTTTGTCTCCGTCAACTTTAAAATCAATTTTAATTGAAGGTAGCTCTTTAATGAGAGTTTCCTTGTCAATTGACCCGTCATCAGCTATCAGATGATTTCTCAAAGCAAACAATGTCACCGCTCTATACATAGCACCTGAGTCAACATAACGATACCCTATTTTTGACGCAAGTTCTCGAGCCATTGTACTCTTCCCCGATGATGAATAACCATCGATAGCGATAATTATTTTAGGAGTTGTGTGAGACATAATATTTGTTTGTCAAATATTTAGAGGTTTATCAATAAACTTTTACTACAAGATTATTATATGCTCTTTCGGCTTTAGCTTTTGCTGCTTCAACCGATTCTCCACGAGCAAGAATAACACCCATGCGGCGGTGTCCCTTGATTTCGGGTTTTGCAAAAATTCTCATTTGAGTTCCCGGTTCTTCAAGAACTTTTTCGAGATTTTCCATGTCAATACAAGTTGAATTTCCTTCAACAACAACAGCGCGTGAAGCCGATGGACCGTAGAAATCAATAGCCGGAACTGGTAAGCCGAGAATTGCACGTGCGTGTAATGCAAACTCGCTGAGATCTTGTGAAATCATCGTTACCATACCTGTATCGTGAGGTCGGGGTGAAACCTCGCTGAAAATTACGTCGTCACCTTTGACAAACAATTCTACACCAAAGATGCCGTAGCCACCAAGCGCACTTGTTATTTTATGAGCTATATCTTCAGCTTTCAGTAAAGCCTGTGGAGTCATAGGCTGGGGTTGCCAAGAATAACGGTAGTCGCCGTCTACTTGAATATGACCGATTGGTTTACAGAACGTTGTACCCGATATAGATCGAACGGTCAACAGTGTAATCTCATAGTCAAAATCTACAAATCCTTCTACAATCACTCGTCCTGCACCCGAACGGCCGCCACTTTGTGACTCATTCCATGCAGGTTCGATATCTTCAGGTTTACGGATTGTTGATTGACCGTGACCCGATGAACTCATAACCGGTTTAACAACACAAGGAATACCGATCTGTTGAACAGCTGCTTCAAATTCTTCTTTGTTTGATGCAAAAACATAGGTTGATGTTGGCAAACCGAGTTCTTCAGCCGCCAAGCGACGTATTCCTTCACGATTCATTGTCAACCATGTAGCTCGTGCGGTAGGAGTGACATTATATCCCTCTTTTTCTAGTTCAACAAGAGTCGATGTGGCGATAGCTTCAACTTCAGGAATAATATGATCAGGCTTTTCTTTTTCAACAACTTGACGCAATGCATCGCCATCGAGCATGTCAAAAACATAGGCGCGATGAGCAACCTGCATCGCAGGAGCACCTTCATATTTGTCACAAGCAATTACTTCAACGCCCATGCGCTGGAGTTCAATTGCCACTTCTTTACCAAGTTCTCCACTACCAAGCAATAATGCTTTTTTTCCGGCTGCTGTTTTAATTGTACCGATTTTAGCCATAAATTTATTTTTATCTGTAATTGTGGTTTTTATTTACAAAGATAGTGATTTTCTATAAAATAATCGACCTATGTTCATAAATAAAAAACTCCGAACTGTAATAATTCGGAGTCTTTTCTAATCATTTTATGTTATTTAACCGGCTTTATTCGACCTTTGCAGGTTCAAAAATATCAGCTAAGAATGCTTTCAAATCATCACCGCGGCGATCACGTGCTACAATAGTTCCTTCGGGATTAATTACAATAAGGCATGGGATTGAAGGAATACCATACAGGTCGGTCGCTATATTTTGTGAGTTGATGATCTGTTGCCACGGAAGCTGATGTTGTTCAATGCCGGCTAATGTATTCTCGGGTTCGTCCCAAACGGCAACACCCAAAACTTCGAGTCCTTTATCTCCGTATTTTTCAAGAACTTCTTTAATAACTTTTGTCTCACGGATACATGGACCGCACCAACTTGCCCAAAAATCAACCAAGAGATATTTGCCGTTGCCTACATAGTTGCTTAAGCGATAGGTTGAATCATTGTAAACAACTTCAAAATCTTTGTAGGGTTTACCTTCTGAAGTTTCAGCTTTTGCGACTTTACCAGACTGAAGTTTTGAAATTCGCTGATAATCACCGAGAGCGGGATTATTTTTGATAGCTTCATTCAGTTCATCAAGGCTCATATCGTAAGCCTGCTGTAAAAAGATGTAATATCCTACGGGGTTGTTTGCGTTTGATTTGAAATATTTGTCATATACCTTTTTCTGAGCTTCTTTATATGCTGCTATATCAAAAGGAATACTGTCGGGAATATTGCTGAACGTGCTGTCAACACCGGCAAGGTTAGCTTCAAGTTCATCCATTAATTGGTTTAATTCGCCACCGACAGCATGACGGTCGGCAACTGTAATTTCACCTTCTTCAAGCACAAATGAGCCTGCACGTTTGCCATCAACAATGAGTCGTACCAATACAGGTTCATCAATTTCGCCACTGAACGAAGCAACGCCATTGATAATTGCAGTACTATCAATTTTATCACTTGTGTCATAGTTGATTAGGTAAGCCATTTCGGCTTTTGTTTCAGGGAGCTCGGCTGTAACGATATAGCTTCCACCCTGTTTTTGTTGGTTGGAGCATGCAGCCAAGAGTGTCAGTACTGCCAATCCGGCAATTTTGTTAATTTTCATTTTTAGGAGATTTAATTCTTTGATTGGATTATTTTATCCGCAAATTTAATCAATAATTTGGGTTTACGACATATTTTTAATGCTATTTTAATTCAAGTATTTGAATTATAAAATTTCCACCAGGTGTAATACTCTATAAATTAGCAAATTAATAGATTATTATATATGTCTTGATGAAAAAAATGACTATAATTTTAAAATTTTAACCTATCTTTGTTGTTATAATAATAAACGTAACTTTCAAAAATTATAACTCGATATGCCATTAACAAGCATCAACGAGGCGTTAGCCCAAACATTCAAAGTAAATTCTGTTCATCCGGCTCTGTCTGATCACGAAGGTGAAACACTGACATACAGCGAGCTTGCACAACGTGTTGTTAAACTTCATTATTTGTTTAAAGGTTCGGGGATCGTTCCAGGCGATCATATAGCTATTTGTGGTAGAAACTCATCTCACTGGGCTGCTGTTGCAGTCGCCTCAATTACCTATGGAGCCGTAGCAGTACCTTTGTTGCATGATTTTCAAGCTGATACAATCGAGCATCTTGTAAAACATTCTGACGCAAAATTATTCTTTGTTGATGATGTTATTTATCATAAATTAAATGTCGAAAATCTTGAAACTACGGTTGGTGTTCTCTCTTTAACCGACTATGGCGTTCTTCTTGATAAAGACGGAATCATTGCAAAATCGAAAGAGGGTATCGACAAATTTATGTCAGAAAATTATCCTGACGGATTCACAACTTCCAAGTTGTCTTTTTATAAGGAAGAGCCCGATCAACTTGCGTTAATCAACTATACATCAGGCTCTACCGGTTTTTCAAAGGGTGTAATGGTAACCTATGGAAATATCGCGAGCAACGAACGCTTTTCGGTTGAGAATATCCCGTTTCTTCATCCCGGAGACGGCTCTGTTTCTATGTTGCCGATGGCTCACATGTTCGGCTTGATTATCGAACTGTTCTTCCCGCTTCTCAAAGGATGCCATATACATTTCCTTTCACGCGTACCGGCTCCGTCAATCATCCTTAAGGCGTTTGCCGAAGTCAAACCCAAACTGGTTATTGCCGTTCCGTTGATTTTGGAAAAAATCATTAAAAATAAAATTTTCCCTGAGTTGGAAAAACAGCCGTTAAAAACGCTTATCAAAATTCCGGGAGTAAATAAAATCATATATAAGAAAATCAAAACAAAACTGTTGGATGCATTTGGCGGTCAGTTGGTGCAGATAATTGTTGGCGGAGCTGCATTTGACCCAACGGTTGAAACATTCCTGAACAAAATAAAATTCCCTTATACAGTCGGTTATGGTATGACTGAGTGTGCGCCTTTGATAGCCTATGATGTTTGGTCAACCTATCACAAAGGTTCTGTTGGTAAAGTCGTTGACCGAATGGAGTTTAAGATTGATTCTCCCGATCCTCTGACAATACCCGGAGAGCTGTGGGTAAAAGGAGCAAACGTCATGAAAGGGTATTACAAGAATTCCGAAGCCACCGAAGCTGTATTTCGTGACGGTTGGATGAACACCGGCGACGTTTGCCAAATTGATAAAGACGGTTATATCTATATTCGCGGACGCAACAAGTCAATGATTCTCGGACCGTCAGGGCAAAATATCTACCCCGAAGAAATCGAGGCTAAACTTAACAACTTACCCTTGGTAGCCGAGTCAATTGTTGTTGACCGCGAGGGCAAACTTGTGGCGTTGATTCATCCCGACTATGAAAAAGCAAAGACATTGAAGCTTGATGATTCGGCAATTGAAAATCAGATGGTCAAGAATATTGCCGATCTCAACACTCAGGTCGCTCCATACGAAAAAGTCGCTTCGATGGAAATCATGCACGACGAATTTGAGAAGACTCCAAAACGCTCGATAAAACGTTTTATGTATAAGTAGTTTCTGATTGGAAGAAACTTTTAAGTGTCAGTTGAAGATTTATTTTGTCATCTTTATAAAATGTCGTACCTTTGTATAATATTTTATAATTAAGGTAAAATTAATTCTACAACTGCGCTTTTTCATGCTAAGTTTTCTAAAATATATGATTCAGCTTGTTTTGTCACCTGTCAACGGGTGGGAAGACATCGCCAAGTCAGACATTCCGGTAAAACGTCTGTTATCCAAAGGGCTATATCCTTTGATGATAGTAGCCGCCATTACCTCTTTCTGTGCACTCTTTTACAGCGTTGATGCAACCTTTGTCAGTTGTCTCCAATCAGCTGTAATAATTTTCATCAGCTTTTTTGTAACATATTTTTTTGCAAATATAATTTTCATGACCTTTGGGTCAAACATTTTGAATCCGGCAAACGAGCCTGAAGAATCAAGCACTTATAATATTGATTCAAACCGAGCCTCGATTTTTATCATTTACAATATGGGGGTGCTCGAAGTTTTGGCTATACTCACAAATCTTTTGCCGGTCAAACATTCTTTACTGCAATTTTTTCCTTTTCTTGTTGCACTTTTAATGTGGAAAGGAGCTGACTTTATGGATATTGCACCTAACCGGGTAGGGCATTTCACTTTCTTGTCGGTGTTCTCGATCCTTGTCCCGATTTATTTGTTGCAATACTTCTTCTCTATGCTTTTGTCATGAATGCTAAAGATATAAACATAAAAAACCGCAGAGCGACATTTGACTATGCCATTTCTGAGACCTTTACCGCCGGAATCGTACTCACCGGTACCGAAATAAAGTCTATCAGAAACGGTAAGGCAAGTCTTGTTGACTCATTTTGTTATGTTGCCAACAACGAAGTTTGGGTGAAAAACATGTATATCGCCGAATATTTCTATGGCACATATAACAATCATGCCGAGCGTCGTGACCGTAAACTTCTGTTGAAGAAAAAGGAAATCGTGCGTCTCGAAAAAAATGGTAAGGAAGCCGGATTCTCTATCATTCCGATGCGTCTTTTTATTAATGACCGCGGACTCGCCAAACTTGTAATCGGTATTGGACGCGGTAAGAAGGAATATGATAAACGCCAGTCAATCAAAGAACGTGAAGACAAACGTTCGATGGCTCGTATGTTTGAAAAATAAATTTGAAACGATAAATAAATATTTAATGGGATTTTTTGACTTATTCTCATCAAGCGAAAAAAAGAAACAAGAAAAAGAAACTCTTGACAAAGGTCTTGACCGCACAAAACAAGGTTTCTTCTCTAAAATAACTCGTGCCGTTGCCGGAAAATCAGCAATAGACGATGATATTCTTGACAATCTTGAGGAAGTATTTTTGACTTCGGATGTCGGTGTTGAGACAACACTCAAAATTCTTGACCGTATTCAAGAACGTGTTAAACGTGACAAATATGTCGGTACTGACGAGTTGAATAAAATGCTGTGTGAAGAAATCACCGAAATGCTTGCCGAAGATGCTCCCGCAAGCTCTTCACTTGAAGATTTTACAGTTCCTGAAGGTCATAAACCACACGTTATCATGGTTGTTGGCGTAAACGGTGTCGGTAAAACGACAACTATCGGTAAACTTGCTTTCCGTTTCAAGGAAGCTGGCAACAAGGTTATGCTCGGTGCAGCCGACACATTCCGTGCCGCTGCCGTTGAGCAACTTGAGGAATGGGGTAAACGAGCTGATGTGCCAGTTATTAAACAAAAACTTGGTGCCGACCCCGCTGCCGTTGCTTTTGACACCCTGTCATCGGCAAAAGCCAATGATATTGATGTCGTAATTATTGATACGGCAGGTCGTCTCCACAATAAGAAGGGGCTTATGGACGAGTTGACAAAAATTCGCAAAGTCATGCAAAAGGTTGTTCCCGATGCGCCCCATGAAGTCCTTCTTGTACTTGACGGTTCGACAGGTCAAAATGCGTTTGAACAGGCACGCCAGTTTGTCGCCGCCACCGAAGTCAATGAACTTGCAGTCACAAAACTTGACGGTACAGCCAAAGGTGGCGTTGTAATTGGAATCAGTGACCAATTCAAAATTCCGGTAAAATATATCGGACTTGGTGAAGGCATTTCAGATCTTCAGGTTTTCCATAAAAAAGAATTTGTTGAATCGCTCTTTGGCAATAAATAAAATATCTGATGACAAACAAAGTCATTGAAGTTATTTCACTTGGTTGCTCAAAAAATCTTGTTGACTCTGAGCGTTTGATGAAAATGCTCGACAATGCGGGCTATAAGCTTGCCAAATCGGGCGATAAACGCGACATTGTTGTGATAAATACGTGCGGTTTCATTGGCGATGCCAAAGAAGAGTCAATCGAGGAGATTCTGAAAGCCGTAAAAATTAAAGAAGCGGGTGAAATAAAATCGGTATATGTGATGGGATGTCTTTCTCAGCGATATGCCGATGATCTCAAATCAGAAATCCCTGAAGTTGACCGTTGGTATGGAAAATTTGATTGGACGGCATTGGTAAATGATATTTCTGACAAACAATATAACAATCAGTTATATGACCGCAAGATAACAACCGGACCCTCGAATGCCTACGTTAAAATAGCCGAAGGGTGCAACAGATTTTGTTCTTTTTGTGCTATTCCTTTGATTACCGGACGATTTAAATCACGCGAGATTGAAGAAATTCTCGATGAAGTCAAATCGCTGGTTGAACGAGGGATAACCGAATTTAACATTATCGCTCAAGATTTATCGAGTTATGGTCTTGACATTTACAATCGTCATGCGCTTGCCGAACTGATTGACCGTATGGCATCTATCGAAGGGGTAAAGTGGATTAGACTTCATTATGCTTATCCGGCGGACTTCCCCTATGATATATTGCCCGTTATGGCGCGTCATACAAACGTCTGCAAATATCTTGACATTGCCTTGCAGCATATAAGCGACAAGGTTCTCAAAAATATGCGTCGTCATTTTGACGGTAAGCAAACTCGGGAACTGATATCCCGTATTCGTCGTGAAGTTCCCGGCATACATATCCGCACAACCCTTATGGTCGGTTTTCCCGGTGAAGGAGAAGATGAGTTTGAAGAGCTGATGCAGTTTGTAAAAGAGACCCGATTTGAACGCATGGGCGCGTTTGCCTACTGCGAAGAGGAGGGAACTTATGGGGCAGAACACTTCAAGGATTCGATTCCTGAAGAAGTCAAGCAGGAACGACTTGACCGCTTGATGAATCTGCAACAAGAAATTTCACTTGAATTGCAAGAAGCTAAAATAGGGCAGACCTTCTCGGTTGTAATTGACCGCGAGGAAGATGATTACTATATCGGTCGCACTGAATTTGATTCGCCCGAAGTTGACCCCGAAGTCTTGATTTCCAAGACTGAGAAATTGACGCTTGGTCAATATGTCGATGTGAAGATCACCGGTGCAATGCCATTTGAACTCACTGCTGAAATATGTTAAACGAAATGGATAATATAGATAACATAAAAGCTGTAATTCATTGTTTAAGCTATAATATCCCGTTTGTATTCTACATTTTGCCGGGCGAGACTCAAGGCTGTTTTTTTGCCAATCCGTCAATGCCGGGCAATTGCCGCAGTCTATCCCACCGCAAATTCATAATCAGTCCGTGGCTCAGTCGCTTTGAGCAGGCAATCACAATTTGTGATGAGATAAACGCAAGTCAAATACTTGATTTCAAGCCTGAAAAGATGCCCGAAGGTCTTAAACCATTTGATAAATCAACGGGATACGACCAATATATTGAACGTTTGTCAATCTTGATTAAACATCTTGCAAATCGTAATGGCAAAACTGTAATTTCACGAACGATATGTGGTGATATGAGTAACGTTGATATTCAATCTCTTATCAAAAAGCAGTTTGAATCGTTTCCTAAAACATTCCGTTATATCTATTTTACACCTCAAACCGGTGCGTGGCTCGGTACAAGTCCTGAAATTTTACTGGAATACAATTATAAAAGTGAGACATTCCGCACGATGGCACTTGCCGGTACCCGACCTAGTGATGATACAACTCCGTGGGACGACAAGACCATTGAAGAACAGGATATTGTGACACGATTTATCAGTTCAGAACTTGATAAATCGGGAGTCAAATATACTGTCAAAAGGATGGATGACTATATTTTCCCTCCGGTAAAACATATCTGTGATATTTTTACAGGGAAACTTCAGGCAAAATCACTCCCTGAAATTATCAATCGTATTAATCCGACGCCTGCGCTTGGCGGATACCCTGTCGATAATGCGGTGGAAGATATCAATCGCTTTGAACTGCATCCCCGCAGATGTTACGGTGGTTTTGTAGCAGTCGGTGATGATAAAGACTTCAAGGCATACGTCAATTTGAGATGTATGAATTTCTCATCTACTCATTATTGCATTTATACAGGCGGAGGAATTACATCATCATCCGATCCTAATGCAGAATGGGTTGAAACCGAAAATAAATCAGATTTATTAAGACGAAATATCGCTATTTCTACAAGAGTTTAAATCTATGGCAAAAAATAAGAAAATTAATAAAAAAAATAAGGCGACACCCGAGAAAAAAGAGCCGGGATATCCACTGTTGATTCTTTCAATGGCAATTGTAATCTTGATTCTTGTCTCGTTTGCTCCGCTTTCAACAAAGTCAAACGGACTTCTTAAAGATTTTGATCTTTTTGCCGATCTATCAGACAAACAAGAGGAAATTGAAAGCCATACCGAGTCTTATGTCGACCCCGACCTGCTGGCTATTGACTTTGAAAACATTGAAGAGTCATTTCCCCAAAAAGAACAAACACCTAATGTCAAGGTTCTTAACGAGATGACACAACCTGTCGTTGAAGAGAGCAATGATGAAAACGAAGATAGTGAAATTCAGGAAGAAAATAATGAAGAAGCTCAGATTACAGAAGAATATGAGCTGACTCCCGAACCGCCTGCCGTGAAACCCGGTAACGGTCAAATTGAAGATTACACACCTTGGCAAGTCGGACTGACAAATCTCAGACGCGCACTAAATCAAGGTCGTTTGGCACGTATTGCTGTTATCGGTGATTCTTATATTGAAGGTGATATTTTCACACAAGATGTCAGAGAAAAACTTCAGGAAATGTATGGAGGTGGAGGAGTAGGGTATGTTCCTGCTTCAAGCAAGCTCACCGGTTTCAGAACTTCAGTCAATCAATCGTGCACAGGTTGGAAAGAATTTGATTTCCGTACAACCGGTAAACAATATCCTACATTACAAGGCTTTTACTATTCACCGTCGGGCAATGCCGTAACCACAATCAAAGGTTCTAACAGAAAGCCTGAAGCCGAGACGTGGGCAAAAAGCCGAATGTTGTTTATTGCACCTCACGACATGACAATTTCGGTATCAACCGATAGCGACCAACAGATATTTGATGTTACAGGGTCGGAAGATGTACAGCAAATTTTACTTGAGGGAACGACTTCATCGTTTAAGGTATCGGCGTCAGACCCGGCTTTGATTGTACTTGGAATGTATGTCGACGGAGTTTCGGGCGTCGCCCTTGACAATATGTCGATCAGAGGATATTCGGGTATCAAACATGGTAATATATCAAAACAGCTTGCCGACCAGATGCGTCAATATGTTGATTATGACCTTATTGTAATTGAATATGGTACAAACGCACTGTCATCAAAACAAACCGATTACTCGGGATATATCAAAATAATGACACATGTCATCGAACACATCCGAGAATGTTATCCGATGGCTGATATCTTGATAATGGGTATTGGTGATAGAGGTGAGAAAGCCGGCACTTCAATACGCTCAATGCCGGTAGTTCAGACTATGATTGACGATCAACGCAGCATGGCGCGCAACCTTGGTGTGCTGTTCTGGGATACACGAGCAGCTATGGGTGGTGAAAATTCAGTTGTAGATTGGGCTAAAACAGGACATATTAACAAAGATTATATTCATTTATCCGGTAAAGGTGGTGAACGACTTAGCCGTTTATTTGTTGAATCTTTAAACAAGGCTTTAAATGATTAGGAGAACACATCTTCTTTTAGCCGGGGTAATTGCTACATTTGGAGCATTCTGCTTTGTCCCTGACCTTAGCAACGACGATAATCAAGCCGCTGTCAGGGAGAATACTGTCGATATTTCAGGTAGCACGACCGACTTTGATGTTTCTCAATATTCATTTATTAAAGCTGATTCAAATTATATCGACCTTAATGGCGACGACTGGTCATCTCTTGCCCAAAGTCTTAAAGAGAGTTCATATCGCCCGTTCAGCGTGGTTCACATTGGCGATTCTCACATACAGGCTGACGTCTCAACCGGTCGAATAAGGAAGAATTTTCAAAATAAATTCGGTAGTGGCGGTCGTGGATTGATAACTCCTTTAAAAATAGCCGGAACAAATGAGCCTTATAATTATAGATTTGAGACAACAGCCGCCAACACATCGGCTAAATTGCTTAAAATGCCTTGGATGACCGATATGGGCTTTACCGGGGTGGCTTTTACTCCAACTCCTTTGAAATTTGACCTGAAACTGTCTACACTTGTACAAAGTAATCCCGAAGGTGAAGAATTTAACCGTGTAAGGATATTTACCAATGGCAAAATATTTATTGACCGAGTTCTAAACGAGTCAAATCAAGATGTCAAATTCACTGCATCGGCAATTGATGATGAAGACTATGTTGACATAAAGCTCGAATCGATGGAACCGTCCATAACTATCAACGCCCATAGCTTTGAACCTGTTACAATTTTCGGTGCCGAGCTGATCGGGAACGATAACGGAGTGCGTTATCATGCAATTGGCAATAACGGAGCCACATATTCATCATATAACCGCTTGGGGTCGATGGGTTGTGACATTTCAAGGCTTAATCCCGATCTTGTTGTCATCAGCCTGGGGACAAATGAAAGCTTCAGCAATATGGAGCCTGATATGCTTGAGGCTGAAATTGATTACCTTGTAAAAGATATAAAACGAAATAATCCGTCGGCAAAAATTCTGTTGACAACGCCGATGGAATGTCAAAAAGCTCAGCGAGTATCACGAACCAAACGATCTCGTTCGGGACAACGTCGCACGGTTTATTCTGTCACTAAGAACTATGTCATCAACGACAAAGTGAAAATAATGAGAGATGCCATCATCAAATATGGCAACAATCATTCGATTCCTGTTTATGACTGGTATAATATTGCCGGAGGTGATGGTGCTTCAAACAAATGGCTTGATGCCGGATTGATGAGCAAAGACCGTATTCATGACACATTCCTTGGGTATGAAGTGACAGGCGACCTGACCTATAACGCAATTATAAACGCAATCACATCCTCGATATAGTTATCACATATAAATTATGATTGATCATACTGACGATACACTTCTCAAAATATTAAAATTTGACCCGGCAAGTCCACTTTTATTCAACACCGGGTTATTTCTGATCTTGTTCTTTGGCTTCCTTGTCATTTATTCGATTCTGAGACGATCGCAGGGTCTGAAAATGATTTTTGTCATATTATTCTCGCTCTATTTCTATTATAAATCGAGTGCAGAATACTGCTTTATCTTGTTGGGAGTATGTTTGTTTGACTATGTACTCGGTTCGACTCTCGGAAACACGGCCAAGCAATGGGTTCGCAAACTTCTGGTGGCAATAAATGTGATTGTCAATGTCGGTATGTTGGTATATTTCAAATATTTCAATCTATTGTTTGAGGCATTTGCCAATATTACTTCAACTCGATTTGACCCGCTTGACATAATACTTCCGGCAGGTATCTCATTCTTCACATTCCGATCAATCAGCTACATCGTCGATATTTACCGACGTGAAATAGAACCGTGCCAGAGCTTCTTGCAATATACATTTTTCCTGACATTCTTCCCTCCGCTTCTTGCCGGACCGGTTGTGAGAGCAAAAGATATGCTTCCACAAATAAAGGAGAATCCGGTAGCTGACCGATGGATGACCGGGGGTGGATTCTTCCTGATTATCTGCGGACTTGTAAAGAAAGTTGTTATCGCCGACTATATCAGTGGTAACTTTGTCGACCGAATATTTGATAATCCTTCGCTTTATACCGGATTTGAGAATCTGATGGGAGTTTATGGTTTTACACTCCAGCTATATTGTGATTTCTCGGGTTACTCTGATATGGCAATCGGTATCGCGCTCCTTCTCGGATTCAGATTTAAAGACAATTTTGATTCGCCATTCAAATCTCAAAGCCCGACAGAGTTCTGGCATCGATGGCACATATCGCTTTCAACGTGGTTGCGTGACTACCTGTATATTCCGCTCGGCGGCAGCCGTACCAAAACCAAGATACAATCTCACGCCAATCTTGTGACGACAATGGCTCTCGGCGGTTTGTGGCACGGTGCATCGTGGATGTATGTAATCTGGGGATTTTGGAACGGACTATTGCTTGTTTTCCACAAAATCTATGTCAAAATTTTCAAAATCAATAAAGATGACAAGCCAAGCAAAATACGTCGAATCATAAACATCTTCATCACGTTCAATCTAATGGCATTCGGATTTATGTTTTTCCGTTCTGATTCAATGGAAAAAGTTGAACAGATGACTCATCAGATTTTACACGATTTTCACCCCGAAGTTGTTCCTCAGTTCCTCGACGGCTATTTCTTGATTGTAGTTGCGATTATTGTAGGATTTGTACTCCATTTCTCGCCAAAGCATTGGACTGAAAAACTAAAACATAGATTCTCGGCATCGCCGTTAATTATACAGGCAATAATCCTTGCCGCAGCTATATTCCTCATTATTCAGGTCAGACAAAGCGAAATTGTTCCGTTTATCTACCTTCAATATTAGTTTCAGGCTGCCAAAATATCGGGGAGCGCATGGCGGAAAAGTCCGATAAATGAAGTCAGTTTTGTGATTTCATTGACTCGATTATTCCTAATCACCCATTCACGGAAGTGACACATCAGTTCAACAACATTGCGGTCGGCCGGAATGTCGACACGTTCAGTCAGCCCGCGTGTAAGTGCTAAATAAGCCATAAATCCATCAAAAATGTGAAGTGCCGGATTTTTTAGATATTCCATAGCGGTTTCCTCATTCAATTCGGGCATTTTTACGTCTAAAACATTAGTTTGAGCTTTTTCTTTTTCAGCTTTAAGTTTCTTTTCTTCACGGCGTTGGCGAGTTTTCTCACGATTAATCTCAGCCTTTTTCAAATCATTTTCAACGAGTTTAAGCAAATCACGAAGTTCGTTATCATCAGGGTAGGGATTAGTACCATTCATAACTAATTCATAAACATAAACAATTGCAACATGACGTTTTTCAGGTGCCATTTCAGAGATACAATCATTCCATTTTTTGCGAAAAGTAAAAGATTTCATATTATTTTAAGATTAAGAGGTTTATTGATTGTTTTTGCAAAGATACAATTAAAATTGGCATATTGTCAATATATACCACGTTAAAAAGAGTTAAGCTGTAGATTACAATAAAGAATCTACAGCTTAAATTCCAATATTAATATTCTATATATCAGCTTTTAAAATAATTCGGCAAAAACGACTTTACCTGATTCAATTGAAGCCGGAACATCAATGATGCGTTGGTTTGATGACCCACGGAAAATCAATTCGGTATCTTTTAACGACTCCACAAATAATCCATCGACAACCACATCAATATAGGGGAGCAGCTTTGACATTTCGGGTGACGACAATATTTCCTCAAACAAAAAACCGGTATAACACCAAATTGTCTTACCCATTGACTTTATTTGCTTGGCAAGAGGAATAATATCAGAGGACTGATACATCGGATCTCCGCCTGAGAAAGTAACATCAAAGTCATTTTCAACAATATGATCAATAATCTCTTGTTGATTCATATCTCTTCCGGCATCAAAACTCCATGTCTGTGGATTATGACAACCGGGACAATGGTGTTTGCAACCGGCAAAATATATTGTCGTTCGTAATCCCGGACCATCGACCGAAGTACCGTCAACAATATCGACGACTCTCATTTATTTATGAATTACTCGATCATTGAGTTCGGCAAGTTTGGCACTGTTCCAACGGTCGGTTGTTCCGACGAGATAACCGGTGATACGTTGAAGTTTATCGATGTGTTTGCTTTGGCATTTAGGACATTGGTCGAGAGAGTCAGATGCGTCTTCATATCCACAATCCATACAACGATTACGGTTATGGTTAACTGAGCAATAACCGATGTTGTGAGTGTGCATCAAGTCAACAATGTCGCTGATAGCCTTTGGATTATGAGTGGCATCACCATCAATTTCAACATAGAAAATATGACCGCCGCGAGTCAGGTCGTGATATGGAGCTTCGATTTTTGCTTTATGGCGAGGAGAGCAGTGGTAATATACCGGAACATGGTTTGAATTGGTATAATATGCTCGGTCGGTAATTCCGGGTAAAACACCAAATGCTTTACGGTCTTTAGCGGTGAATTTTCCGGCAAGACCTTCGGCGGGTGTCGCGAGAATAGAGTAGTTGTGGTTATATTTTTCAGAAAATTCAACAGCACGATCACGCATGTGTGAAATTATTTTCAAGCCAAGTTTTTGAGATTCAGCATCTTCGCCATGATGTTTGCCGGTCAATGCAACGAGACATTCGGCGAGTCCGATAAATCCGATACCAAGTGTCCCTTGATTTATAACAGGTTCAATTGTGTCGTTAGCTCCGAGATTTTCACCACCATTCCACAATCGGGTCATCAATAATGGGAATTGTTTTGCGAGTGCTGTTTTTTGGAATTGGAAACGATCGTTGAGCTGACGAGCAGTCAACTCGAGTACATCATCAAGTTTAGTAAAGAAATGTTCAATTCGCTCTTCTTTGTTAAGATAGCTCATACATTCGATTGCGAGACGAACGATATTTATTGTTGTGAAGCTTAGATTTCCGCGTCCGATCGAAGTTTTTTCACCATATCGGTTTTCAAAAACACGGGTACGACAACCCATTGTCGCCACTTCATATTTATAGCGTTCCGGATCTTTTTCATCCCATTTTTCATGAACATTGAATGTAGCATCCAAGTTGACAAAATTCGGGAAGAATCGACGGGCTGTTACTTTGCAAGCCTCTTTATATAAATCATAGTTACGATCTTGAGGGTCATAGTTTACACCTTTCTTCACTTTCCAAATTTGGATAGGAAAAATTGCCGTAGCACCATTACCAACACCGTGATAAGTAGTCTTTAAAAGCTCGCGGATGATACATCTGCCTTCAGCCGAAGTGTCTGTTCCATAATTGATTGACGAGAATACGACCTGATTACCGCCACGCGAATGGATTGAATTCATATTATGTACAAATGCCTCCATTGCCTGATGAACGCGGGCAACGGTTCGGTTCATTGCATGCTGGCGATAACGGTCATGACCTTTAAGACCATCTACAGGGGCTGACAAAAAGTCATCAACAGGTTCATCATACATTGATTTTAAATTTTCTCCGGTCATTGCCTCAATATTTTTCAGTTCTTCAACATAGGAAGATCTGACGTATGGAGCCAGATAAAAATCAAATGCCGGGATTGCCTGTCCGCCATGCATTTCATTTTGGGCTGTCTCAAGCGAAATACATCCGATTACACTGGCTGTCTCGATACGTTTTGCCGGACGAGATTCGCCATGTCCAGCAATAAAGCCGCCTTTTAATATGCGATCAAGAGGATGTTGAACACAGGTCAGACTCTTGGTAGGGTAGTAGTCCTTGTCATGAATATGGATATATGATGATTTAACGGCATCACGTGCTTCCTGCGAGATTAAATAATCGTCAACAAAGGGTTTTGTCGTCTCGCTTGCAAACTTCATCATCATTCCTGCCGGAGAATCGGTGTTCATGTTTGCGTTTTCACGGGTCACATCATTGTTTTTAGCTTCAATGATTTCAAGAAAAACTTCTCGAGTCTTGGCACGACGCGCAATGCTACGTTGGTCGCGATAGGCAATATAGCGTTTTGCCACCTCTTTACGAGGGCTTTTCATCAATTCATATTCAACTCTATCTTGAATTTCTTCAACAGTCATTTGTTCTGAACCGGTAACACCGATTCGATCGGTGATTTTACCAATTAGAGACTCATCTTCACCCATTGAAGTCTGAAGCATAGCTTTGCGAATTGCCGCTTTAATTTTTTCTTCGTTGTATCCGACAATTCGTCCGTCACGTTTAACAACTGTTTGAATCATAATAGTGCTAAAAGTTTTCTTGGAATATTAATAATGATAAATGAAAGGACTGAAAGTGTGTCCTGTTTCTAACAGGATTTACTTTGCAAAGTAAATGATTATTTTCTTATTCTGCAAGAAAATAAGCCGAATTTA
The DNA here is from genome assembly GCA_947174335.1 of uncultured Porphyromonadaceae bacterium. Taxonomy (GTDB): domain Bacteria; phylum Bacteroidota; class Bacteroidia; order Bacteroidales; family Muribaculaceae; genus CAJUPY01. The sequence goes on from CAMWIM010000002.1 coordinate 21,633, forward strand.
TCAATAAATATTTTCGTTTTGGAAAACTTTTAACTCTTATAAATATTTTATATAATTGATTATCAACTAAATAAAAATTAAAATGGAAAACTTTTAAAACTTGCTAATTTTTATTTTATTCAATACCGAGTTTTTGTAGATACTCTTTATCAATATTTGGGAAGTGCATATCTTTTAATGTATAGCACTCATTTCGGTCACTGACATATTTAAATTTAAAGGGCAATAAGTCGGCTGATGTGAGGGATTCATCATCTTGCAAAGAGGGCATTTCAAGTCCGGCAAGCGTACAAATTGTATGGAATAATGCGACTGTTGACCCTACGGTCTTAGAGGTATTATTTTCCAATCCTTCTCTAAATGACGGATTGATTTGATCAAGCGCCTTGGATGTCCATACAAGCATCGGCACATGTAACTGATAGCTTGTCGGGATAGGAGACGCGTGGAGAAATCTCTTACGTTTGTCGTCATAGATATCTTCACCGTGATCGGCGGCATAGACAAGCGCGGCCGGACAATTAAGTGAATCAAGCGAATTGATTGCGTCGGCAAGATACGAATCTATATATCTAATCGTGTTGTCAAAGGCATTAATCAAATTATCGCGAGCCTCCATAGTGGCATTGTCATACCTGTCGGGAGTAAAATAAGCTAACTCAGCAGGGTAACGGTCAAGATAATTGAAATGAGATCCGTATGTATGAAGAACAAAGAATTTTTTCTTATTAATCGTGTCATTAACCACTACGTCATTCATCATCTTAATCAATTCGTGATCGTATGTGAGCGCATTAGTATAATCAGGCACATAATAGATTGAATCCGCTTCATTGCTAAAGAATTCAGTATATGATCTGTTACGTTTTTGGTTAGAGAAGAAATATGTTTTATATCCGGCTTCTTTAAAAGCGGTAAGGATACTCTTGTGTGACTCAACACTTTCAAAACACGTAGCATCAAGGTCTGACATAATCATCGGGACACTCTTATGGGTCGTATTTGATTCGGTAATTGCCTTTGGATAGAATACCACGCCTTCTGTTTCAGACAATCGGGGATTGGTCGGCCGATCATAACCTGCCAATTGCCAGTTGTTACCGCGTGATGTCTCTCCTACAACCATCACATATACTTCAGGGATAGAATCGGAACGTGTAGATACGGCATTATAGGCGTAATCGCGCGATTTTGCCTCATAGTTTTTGAGGTCATTAACTCTGTCAAGAGCAAGTTCAAAGTTTTTGAAAACATTGATAGGGAACAGATAGTTTTTCACAGTATAATCTTTTACAAATATACTGCAACAAATTGTCAGAAAGAATGATAAGCTGAAGCATACAGCCGCAACCTTGCGGTATTTTCTGATAAATTTCTGCGTGAGATTCATCCGGCGACTGACCGCAAGGAAAGCAAAGAACAGAGCCGGTAAATATATTATGAGTATAAAACCGATTGCAGTCAAAAGGCTTCCTAGAAGTTCGCTCGCCTCGCTAACACTTGTTGTCGCAACATTCAGGAACATATCCACGCCGATTATCGACCCTCCGTACAAGAAGAGCAGCACAATCTGAAATGCAGCCAGACACATTAGCGGTATGGTTAAGAATGTGGTGAGACCAACCCGGCGCCACAGCGAGAACAAGAACGCGTAAACCGACAGTGGTAAAAAAATGTTTACAATGTTAGCTATCCACGACATATGCTCTGTTATATCCAAAGCAATATTTGGAACAATTAGCAAAAATGGCATTACTAATGCCAATATTACCGGAATTCTGAAATAATTTTTAGAATGCTTCATTTATTTGGAATACAAATCCCGACTGACCACGACCAAAGCCATAATCAAGTCGTACGTTTACTCTATTTTTAAATTCCCATCTATAACCGATGCCATAGTTGGGTAGTATCTGTTTAAATTTTATAGACGAAAATTTAGGGAAAACCGATCCTGCACCTGCCCAGACAACAGCTCCGTTTCGATGATAGATATGTTGACGCAGTTCCAGTGTTACGTCAATCTCGCTTTTATCGCGATAGCGACCTTCAAAATAACCGCGCATTGATTCACTTCCACCAAGCTCGGCAAGCATACTCCAAGGGGTATTGCCGTATGTGATTTCACCATGAATCTGTGCTGCCAAGACTCCACCTTTCCAAATTCGGTGATAGGTGTTGGCAGTCAATTCGGTTCTCGAAAATGCATACTTATTAAACAGGAATCGGGGGAAGAAGCGTTGTTCGATTGAAACAAATTGCCCGCGATAAGCATTCGAGATATTGTCACGAGTATCATAAGACGCCTTAAAACCAACGCCATAAGATCTTGTTACCAACGCCTCATTTTGCCAGAGTTCGAGATGATCTTTAATTTTTTTACCGTCAACAAAGGCAAATTCGGCTGCCGGTCCAAGATACAGGGCCGGAGCCAATTTAAACATAAAATCAGCCTCAAACTTAGCCTGCAGACGATTATATTTTGTTTCATTCAGATTGTTATAGCCGTTTTCATATCCGATCCCCCAGAATTTACTTGGGAAAGAATAGAAATATACCTTGTAATTGATTCGATATTTATCAGCCGGGAAAATATGATAGCCTTTTATGCCAACCATTACAAAACCGATTGTTGAGACATCGGCATATATTGACAAATTACTTGGAGTGATGAGCGAATCGGCAAGACTTGTGCGGTATAATCCGGCAGCAACAAGTCCTAATGCAAATTTCGTATCAGATGAGTAGTGCGGTCCACCGATGATACTGAAATTGATTTTTTTACCGATTTTATCTTCGTTTGATTCCTTGAAATAATTGACGACTTTGGTTATGATATTATTTTTGTGTACAACCGTGGCCGTATCGGACGATAAATTCACATCGACCGAGTCAACCGGCATGGCTTTGACCATAGCGGTTGAGAGCAATAAAACAGTTGAAACAAAAACTTTAAAATACATCTTGGAATATGTTGGTTATGAGGCTTTAATCATTTGTATCATTAGCATTGGGACGCTTTGTTGTGCCGTGACTTACAATATAATCTTTCACTTCTTGGAAAAGACGGGTAGCAAACACAAAATCGTTCAATGCTTCATTTGTCGATGCAAAGATAGCTTCTTTATCGCCGACCCACTCACGATAGCCCTTGTTTATGAAAATGATGTTTTCACCGATACCAAGCACCGAGTTCATGTCGTGGGTATTTATAATAGTTGTAATGTTATATTCGTGGGTAATGTCGCTCAAGAGCTCATCAATCAATATCGATGTCTTGGGATCCAAGCCTGAGTTCGGTTCGTCACAAAACAGATATTTGGGATTGAGAGCGATAGCGCGGGCGATTGCAACACGCTTTTGCATACCGCCTGAAATCTCAGAAGGATATTTATTTTCGGCGCCCTTAAGATTTACTCGGTCAAGACAAAAATTGGCACGTTCAAGAATCTTGTCGTAAGGGTCGTCGGTAAACATGACAAGTGGAAACATAACGTTACCCAATACAGTTTCAGAATCAAACAGAGCAGACCCTTGGAAAAGCATACCGATTTCCTTCCTGATTGCCTTAATCTGTTTCATATCCATTTTCATCATGTCTCTTCCGTCATAGAGTATCTCACCCTTTTCAGGTCTGACAAGTCCGACTATTGATTTCATCAGCACTGTTTTACCCGAACCACTCTGACCAATTATCAAATTGGTTTTGCCGGTATAGAATGTTGCCGACACATCATGAAGAATTGTCTTGCCGTCAAACGACTTTGTTATATTCTTGACTTCGATCATTGCAACAAAAGTTTAGTGAGAATGACATCAAATAAAAGAATGGCAATAGAGCTGATGACAACAGCGTTTGTGCTCGCTTTACCAACTTCAAGCGCTCCACCTTTGACATAGTATCCAAAGAAAGAAGATACTGATGCTATGATATACGCAAAAATAAACGATTTGATGATACCATACCAAACGTACCATTCATTAAAGAATGACTGTAGACCATAGGTATATTTGGTAACACTTATTAAATCAGTAACTAAGGCTACAGTTAAACCGCCGAACAAAGATGTCGTCTGACAAAACACAACCAACACCGGCATAATCAATACAAATCCCACGATTTTGGGAAGCACGAGATATGAACATGAATTGATACCCATAATATCAAGTGCGTCAATCTGTTCGGTAACTCTCATTGTACCGATTTCAGAGGCGATATTTGAGCCGACCTTTCCGGCAAGAATCAAACACAAAATAGAGTTTGAAAATTCGAGCAATACAATATCTCTGGTTGCCAACCCAACTGTATAGGACGGCATCAGCGGGGATGTCGTGTTAATTTGCATCTGAATTGCACAAACCGCACCAATAAAGAGAGATATGATGATTACAAGAGGAATAGAATCTATTCCAAGTTTTGACACCTCGATGAGTGTACGCTTAAAAAAGACTTTCCACTTCTCCGGCTTTGAAAATGCCCTCCGTGTGAAAATACAATAGCGTCCGAAAGAAGCGACTGAAAATACCATTTTATATTAAAAAATTTGCTTAGACATAATGTGATTAGTCAGGTGCAGGCATAACGTGACTGCCCACTAAAACTATATAACAAAATTTACGACTACAAAGTTAATGTATTTTTGCCACATTTAAACATAATCTCAATTTTGTTTTACAAAAATACCAACTTTGATGACAAAAAGCCCAATTTATGAAATATTATGACATGATATTTTGATGAAAAGTAATATTTCTGTATCTTTGCAGAAAATTGTAGGGCATTAAAGATTATTTTGCCTGATTTTTTAATTAACTTATTGTATTAATTCAAAACTTTCATTTAAGTTTTATCAATTCAGACGTTTACCATGACAGACTTTAACGAGCTGATTCAAAATATTTTGACTCAAACAGGGGCTCTCGACATGGCTCTTTCAGAATTTAAACGAATGATTGCTGACGACCCGGAGTTAAAAGCCGAATATAAAGAATGGTGTGAACACATGGGCTATTCTGAACGAACCGGATTTTCAGATTATGCCGAAGAGCTGATTCAATCTCAGGAAGAAAAGTGGGATTCTCTCACTGACTATGACTCATAAAATGTCATCCAAGAATCTGTATTTTCCTGCCGAATGGGAGCCGTCAAGAGCTGTTTTGATGGCGTGGCCTCATAAAGACACCGACTGGAACTATATGCTTGACGATGTTCAGCAATGTTTTGTCGAGATTTCAAAAGCAATTGTTCAACATTCATCAATGATTATTGTTGCTCCCGACTTGTCAGAACCAACCGAAAAGTTGACTAAAGCTCTTGGGAAAGATGTTGACAAAATCAAGTTTGTTCAATTACCGACTAACGACACATGGGCTCGTGATTTCGGACCTGTTTCGTTGATTGATAGGACAGAGCCGTTTGGAAATCCGACCTATCTTGACTTTAAATTTAACGGATGGGGGCTGAAGTTTGCTTCTGACAAGGATAATCTTGTGACCTCACGTCTCTTTGAAGATAAAATACTCAAGGGCACTTATGTCAATCGTCTCGGATTTGTACTCGAAGGCGGTTCAATCGAAACAGACGGCAAAGGCACACTATTGACAACCTCAAAATGTTTGCTGTCGCCCAATCGAAACGGTCAGATGTCACGTTCCGAGATTGAGGAATATCTCAAAGAGACTTTGAATATCAATCATATACTTTGGCTTGAGCACGGTTATCTTGCCGGTGATGACACTGACAGTCATACAGATACGCTTGCTCGACTTGCTCCGGACAACACAATTGTCTATGTGAGATGTGATAATCCCGGTGATGAGCATTATTCTGATTTAAAGGCGATGGAAGACGAGCTGAAAGCGATGCGTTCTGCCGACGGTCAGCCATTTAATCTTGTCGCGCTCCCGATGCCCGATCCTATATATGATGAAGCCGGGGAGCGATTGCCAGCTACTTATGCCAACTATCTGGTTGTAAACAATGCAGTCCTGATGCCGGTTTACGGTCAGAAAGCCAACGACTTGCTGGCATCTCAGATCATCAAAATCGCTTTTCCCGAACATCAGATTATCACGATCGACTGTAACGCTCTCATTCGTCAACATGGTTCACTCCATTGTATGACAATGCAAATTCCATCTTAAAGATTTCATTCTTATAAAATAAGTGCCGAAACAGATGTTTCGGCACTTATTATTTTGTATTGTTATCTATTTATTAGATGAGATATTGAGACGAGATTGACTGATTTTCGTGAACTCGACGTATTGTGTCGGCGATGAGATGGGCAACAGAAAGAATTGTTGCTTTCTTGCAATTCTTTTTAAATGGAATTGAGTTTGTGAAAATCATTTCAGTGAGACCGCAATTATCAACACGTTCTGAAGCCGGGTCGCTCATAATTGCGTGTGAAGCGAGAGCTCTAACGCTCTTGGCACCGTTGGCAATCATCAAGTCGGCAGCTTTGGTGATTGTACCTGCAGTATCAACCATGTCGTCAATAAGAATCACATTCTTATCTTTAACATCACCGATAACGGTCATTGTTGCAACAACATTTGCTTTTGCACGTTGTTTATGGCAAAGCACCAAGGGAACGTTAAAGTATTTTGCGTATGTATTTGCACGTTTTGCGCCACCTACGTCGGGAGTTGCGATTACGAGATCAGGTAAGTTGAGTGACTGGATGTAGGGAATGAATACCGATGAAGCATAGAGGTGGTCAACCGGTACATTGAAGAAACCCTGAATCTGGTCAGCATGCAAGTCCATTGTGATAACACGGTTTACACCGGCTGTTGACAAAAGATCGGCAACAAGTTTGGCTGCAATTGAAACGCGAGGTTTGTCTTTGCGGTCTTGACGAGCCCATCCAAAGTAGGGGATTACTGCGATAATTGATTGGGCTGAAGCACGTTTAGCCGCATCAATCATCAGGAGAAGCTCCATCAAATTGTCACTTGTCGGGAAAGTTGACTGAACAAGGAAAACTTCGCATCCACGAATTGATTCTTCAAACGAAACTTCAAACTCGCCATCGGCAAAATGCTGAATATTCATTTGACCAAGTTCAACCCCGAGGTCTTTACAAATCTCTTCTGCCATGTAACGTGAATTTGTACCGGCAAAAATCTTAAACGGTGGTAACATAAGTGTAATGGTTGGTTTAAACCTATAGTTTATATTTTAACGGACAATATTAAATTGAGTCGCTTAATTTTTTTGCAAAGTTACACAATTTGTTTCGTCTAATTGTAATTTGAACGTTACTTTTTATTGTTGTCGGGTCGCTTTTTTTTAGAAACTTTCCAAATCACAGCACTATGAGAGGCGACAAATGTATTGAAAGGCTGTTCTGAACTGAAATATTTTACAGCTTTATTATCTGACAAAAGCTCGACAGCATCATATTTTCCCTCTTTGAAACCCGACATGTTTATAGCCAATTGTGGAATATTTATCATTAAATCACACGAATTTGAGCTAAAGTTCACAGCAATTACAAGTAATGAATCTTTGTCATATCTCATATAGACATATTGACGATGGGGATCTAACGTTTTGTTTTGATAATTGACATACATCAAATCAAAAAACTTGCCGTTGCTGATTGCCTTTTCTTTGTTACACAGGCTGAGAATTTTAGAATATTGATTTCTAAGCCATATCTCTCGGTCGGTTAGCTTTTCGGTTGAAGGTTTTCCCGAATTTAACCAGTGTCTCAGAGTTGACAAACTCCAGTAATCAAAAATTGTGGTTCTACCATCCTTACCACTAAAACCTTCAGCTTCATTGGCAGGTTCGCCAAGTTCTTGCCCGGCATAAATCATCACCGGACCATTTGAAAGAGTCGAACTAACGACCAGAGAGGGGATTACCAATGCCGGATCGGTTGCATAAAACTCTGAGGCAAAACGTTGTTCATCATGATTTTCGAGGAAGTTTAACATTTTATCTTTCACAGAATCAATGCGTTGCCAACAATCTGTAATCTGAGCGGCTGAAACGTTGCTACATTCAATCGCACGTAATGTGTCATAAAGGTTTACCTTGTCATACAGGTAATCAAAACCGGCATCAAGGAAATCTTTATATATGTTGACATCATAAATCTCACCGATGAAAATCAAATCGGGATAGTCTTTCTTTACAGCCGGAATTGCCCATCGCCAAAATTCAAGAGGCACCATAAAGACCATATCACATCTGAAACCGTCAATACCTTTTGATGCCCAGTATCGAAGAATATGCAACATCTTGAACCAGACAGGCGGTATGGGGTCAAAGTGACGGGAATTATCGCTGTAATCAACTCCATAATTGAGCTTTACGGTCTCATACCAATCATTTTTATCGGGAAATGCCGAAAAACAATCGTTACCCGATGCCTTTGCCGGAAATTCGACATACGCATCATCCCCCTGACCAAGGTCTATCGAGGGTGAAAATTGTTGACGGGTTATGTAATAGAAATCATTTAATGGTGAGAAAAAATTGGAATTATCGTCATTTTCGCCAAAATCGCTGATGCCAACCGGCTTTGCATCAGAAGAATAGCGGCGGGCAACATGATTAGGCACGAAGTCTATTATCACTTTCATCCCGGCTGCATGAGTCCGTTCTACAAGTGCTTCAAATTCTTCACGGCGTTTCGGAACATTGACAGCAATATCGGGGTCTATGTCATAATAGTCGCTGATTGCGTATGGCGAACCGGCTTTACCTTTGACAACGTGTGGATTATCAGGCGTAATACCATATTTTGAATAGTCGGTAGCGTGGGCGTGCTCAATGACTCCGGTGTACCATATATGCGTAACTCCCAACTCTTTAATTGAATTGAGAACTTGCGGCGTAAAGCCGTTCATTTTTCCACAACCGTTCTGTTCAATCGATCCGTTGCTGACACAAGTATTGTTATAGTTGGTAAACCAACGTGGAAAAAGCTGATAAATAATTGGTTTCATATAAAAAAGTTATTGCCGGAATGTTATTCTTTCATTTCGGCCTGTAATTCAGACAGCCAGTCAACCTCTTTCAAGGCTTTTTTCATAGTGGCATATCCACTTATAAAGACTTTGTTTATTTCTTTTAGGTTAAACACCTTATATTTAGCTAATTGGGGAGTCTCAACCGCGAGGTCGCACATATCCATGTCAAACGCCTGATTGGCTTTAGCCATAAGATTATAGGCTCTCATTGCAATTTCAAGCAATGAATCGTTTGACGTGTCGGTTGACAACAACGGACTGCAGTTTACACCAATCAGACGGCGGCAACGGCTTCGTATAATCCATGAAGGCATATTTCTGAGTACACCTCCGTCAACATAAGAAGTCCCGTTTATTATCTGAGGTCTGAAACAGATAGGAATACTACATGATGCGGCAACTGCATCGGCTATATTGCCGGTATGAAATTCAGTTGGAACTCCGTGGTCAAAATCTGTAACTCCAATAAAAGTCGGAATAGGTAAGTCTTCCAGATTAACGTATGGAGCAACCATTTCAGACATGAAATTTTTAAATTTGCTAAAATCAAACAAAGCCTGATTGGCATTTATTCGAATATTGACATTAGCAAAATCAGAGAACTTACGATCGGTAAATGCCGACATAATGTCATCAATGGGTACACCGGCACCATAAAGTACCGCCACCACAGATCCGGCACTGACACCGGCTACAATATCAGGCTTTAAACCAATTTCTTCAAGAGCCCTGATTGCACCGAGGTGAGCAAATCCGCGTGCACCTCCGCCACTCAATGCCAAGCCAAGTTTATGATCTTGTTCTATAATTGGGGTTACATCTTGTTGTTTCATTGTTGCAAATATAATGAATTTTGATAAATTAATTACAATTTCAGATACATTTGTTGAATATATCAATCAACTACATTACCTTCTACGGCTATATGACTGTCATTAAAATATATGGCACGGATATCTATAATCGGCAGAAGCTCTTTAAGCTTGGGAATAAGTCCCATATTAATGGTAATCAAACGATTAGCCCCTCCAATCATATACGGCTCGGTTTGACGTGCCTGAATACGGTTTAAAACGGTTTTACCTATGAGATTTATAAATCGATTACCTGAGTATTCCAACGTCAACAACACTCCTTTAATCTCAACAATCTTGATTTTAATCTCAGGATTATAATCAAAAACAGAAAGATTTATTTTGGTTGTAATGCTAACGGTCGATGAATCAATGCGGTTAAATGTTAACATTCTACCCGTCTGATTCTTAATGAGTTTCGACAGTTCGTCGTATGTAAGAGTAAGTAGCATAATTTTTTATTATCGTGATGCAAAAATAACAATATTTCTATAATTTATCCCGCCTCGTTATGAGGGAAAGACTCAATATCTTTTAACTTCAAAATTATATATGGCAAATCATCGGTTCGGGTTGCGTCAAGATCAATTGTATAATGGGGTTCTGACAACTTTTCAACCTTTTTAATCTTGACACATCGATTGATTAACAAATCGTTAACAATCTGTTCGACATCGTTTTTATTGTATGAAGACAAAGAAACGACACGATTATCTGCATCAGAGTTTGCACCATCTATATAAATAAATGATTCATATAGCGGAGCATCCTCTTCGACAGTACATTTAATATATGTATTATGTTGCGTTTTCATCTTACACTATATTTATATAATATAAGACAACACAAAGAGCCATTTGGTTCATAAATTTAGAGACAAATATTTTATTAAGAAAATAGTTGTTATTAACTTTGCACTGAAATAACATATCACGCAAATGAAACAATTATTTCAACTGTTTTCAACATTCTTTAAAATAGGAGCCTTCACTTTTGGTGGCGGTTGGGCTATGATTTCTATTATCGAGAAAGAAATTGTAGATAAACATCACTGGATCGAGCGATCGGAATTCCTTGATTTGCTTGCAGTTGCACAATCGCTTCCGGGTATTTTGGCTGTTAATATTTCAGTAGCGGTAGGTGATCGCCTTAAAGGAATGAAAGGCAGCTTGTCGGCAGCTCTCGGAACAATTCTTCCATCGTTCCTGATTATCCTTGCTATTGCCATATTTCTGACCCCTGACATAATCAAAAATAATGAGGTAATCAGCTCAATTTTCAAAGGAATACGTCCGGCTGTTGTTGCGTTGATTATCGCTCCGGTAATCACATCGGCTAAAGCAGCTAAACTTACATGGAAAACTGTAATTATCCCCATTGCGGTTGCCATTTTGATTTGGTCACGCATTCCCGTGTTATCCAACCCGATTCTATACATTGTTTTAGGCGGAATCGGTGGCTATGTTTGGTTTACCCGTAACGAACTTAAACAGAAGGAGGGAACAAAATGATTTACCTCAAACTAATATGGAGCTATCTCAAAATCGGATTATTTGGTTTTGGCGGTGGATATGCCATGCTGGCACTCATCGAGCGTGAAATTGTCGGACCGGGTTGGATTACCGAACAAATGTTTACCGACATTGTTGCCATCTCTCAGATGACTCCCGGTCCAATTGGTATTAACTCAGCGACTTATATCGGATATGTAGCACCCGGGCATGCCGGATTTAACGGCATTATCTGGGGCTTACTCGGTTCGATTATCTGCACCTTGGTTGTCGTTTTACCATCGTTTTTCCTTGTTACCTATACAAGTCACTTTATCACACGCCACAAAGAGAGCGCATTAATCAAAGGTGTTTTTGCGGGCTTACGTCCTGTTGTTGTGGGGCTCATCGCCTCGGCAGCTCTATTGCTGATGAATACAGCCAACTTTGGCAGCGAGACTGACGATATAATAAAATCGGTAATCATTTGCCTTGCATCGTTTTGTATCGTCTTTTTTACTAAAATACATCCTATTTTAGTAATTATTTTAGCTGGAATTACGGGATTGATTATTTTCTGATTTATGACCTACGACGAAGCTGTAAAATTCCTATATGACGCCACACCCCAATTCCAGCAGATTGGGGCGGCTGCCTATAAACCGGGGCTCGACTCAACTCATACGCTTGACCTGGCATTTGGTCATCCCCACCGTAAATTTCGTGCAATCCATGTTGCCGGAACTAACGGCAAAGGATCTACAGCCCACACCATAGCGGCTATTCTTCAAAGTCAGGGATATAAAATCGGACTTTACACGTCGCCCCATCTTGTCGATTTCAGAGAACGAATCAGAGTGAACGGTCAAAAGATTGAAAAACAAGCCGTTGTCGATTTCATCAAACGCTACCAGTCAATAGAAAACATGCCATATGTCTCATTTTTTGAACTGACAACAATCATGGCGTTTGACTATTTCGCCTCGCAAAGCGTTGATTTTGCAGTGATTGAGGTCGGACTTGGCGGACGACTTGACAGTACAAACATCATCTCACCAATTCTATCGGTTATAACAAACATATCAAAAGACCATGTCGCCCAACTTGGTGATTCTATCGCCGGAATTGCAGCTGAAAAAGCCGGAATTATAAAACCCGGAATACCGGTTGTGATAGGCGAATCAAATGATATAACCCGTCCGGTGTTTCTCTCGGTTGCAGCCCGAAATGAATCTCCTATATTTTTTGCGCCGCCACTCTACGGCTATCACGTTGATAATAACGGCGATATGATTTATCCCGAAACTTCGGTAGGGGAGATCACATCTGTTTTATCGGGTGATTGTCAGCCTAAAAATGCCGCAACTATCTTAACCGCAGTTAATTGCCTACGCACTTTAGGAATTAAAATCTCAAATGAGGCGATAAAAAGCGGATTCCTGAAGGTTTGCGAGTTGACCGGATTGATGGGGCGTTGGATGAAACTGTCATCTAATCCCACGGTTATTTGTGATACAGGGCACAATGTCGGTGGCTGGGAATACCTGTCAAAACGACTCGCGTCGTTTGGCGACAAGCTGAAAATGGTAATCGGTTTTGTCAACGACAAGGATATCAGATCGATAATGCAGATGATGCCAACCGACGCCGAATACTATTTCACTCGTGCCTCAATTCCTCGCGCCCTTGATGAGAAAGAAGTAAAGCGCGTTGCCGCGGAATATGGCTTAAAAGGGGAGTGCTACGGATCTGTAAAAGAAGCTTATACAGCAGCAAAAGCTACAGCATTGAGCGATGACACAATATTTGTTGGCGGAAGCACTTTTGTAGTTGCCGACCTGCTATCGTTCAACTCATAACATATTTTGTTAACTCAAAAATAATTAGTAATTTTGCATAAGAGCTCACGCTGGAGCCGTCATTTTTAACATTAAGAGACGGAGAATGGGTGGGTTTTATTTAGCTATAGCGCCTATTGGCGTCTTGGCACGACATAAAATAAAAGAAGCGTTATTGGCGCTTGGTTTCTGACTTCATGAAACTTCGAACACTTCAAAACATCAGGAAACCTTGCAATGATGATGCTCATGGGTATGTAATATCTGTATGTTCCGTGACGGAATATGCTGTGTATATTCATACGGCGTGAGGTCTCGTTGCTCGTTTCGATGTTTGGGCAGTTCGAAGGCCTCATGAAGTGTAACGAGCAACAGTATGGCTCTCACGCTCTTTTTTTCTAAATTAAAAACCAATCTAATGCTGATGTTGTGAGCCCTGAAGCAAAGTTAAATATTATGAAACATTTTAAATTTTCACTAAAGCTTTTAATTGCTTTAATCGGGCTTTACACTACAACAGCCTGTTCTGACAAAAATGATGGACCGGACATTCCCGATATCAATTACAACAAATTGAAAATCGGACGCATGGACCTATCAGGTGCTGTGTCGGTCGGACTCAAAAACGAAGACAATTCGCGTGCTATCAATGGCGAATACCTCTCTGCCGGGATGTATAAGATTGATACCGATGGCAAAATCTATGCCGTAGCGGTTTATTTCACTACCGATACGCTCGGCAATCGATTGGATCATGAAGAACGACTTCGTATTGTTCCAAAAAATCTTGAAAACATCTCAAAAGACTATCTTTTGGTCATTGATTGCTCATATTACGACCGCGAGGGCGACAAAGTCTCTGATAAATGGGAATTTAATGAAGAAACCGAAGAGGGTCGTTGGATTAAACAAGATGTGCCGTATAAACACCTTCTTGTTAGAAAATCTGACGGTAAAATTTGGTGCGTTGATAACATTAAAGACAACATTGTCAAGTATTCAAGACTAAACGGTCAATTTATCGAATCAAACCGAGGTGATTTATATTTCGTTAATGCCGATTCTGATGCGGCTTTCAAATTCAACTTGTCATCTGATGAAGCCTCTTTTGAGCAGATTACCACCGGTGATGGAACGATTTATGATGGTGATTACTTCGTCACCGACAACGGAATAATAGGGCAAGCGAATAATGAATCTATATATTTTGGTTGGCCCCATTCAGGTTTCACAAATATTAATGGCGTACGGGATATAATGGATGCAGATCTCAAAGAGGAAATTCCAATTGAAGGCCTTGAATTGGGTAAGTACAAGGAATTCAAATGGAGCAAGTATACAAAGAGATGTCAAACTTTTGTATTTGAGAATAATATTTACATACTTGCGTTGCAAAGTTACAATTTATTTTGTAAAAACAAATACAATAATTGGGATTTTAAAACTTACGATGCTTCTGAAAGGGAAACAATAGAAAAAATCGTCTTTGAAAATGAAGCGCTAAGACCTGTAATATACAAAATAACCCCCGGAAATAATCCCGGAGAATACTCCTTTACAAACCTTACAAATCTTGAAGTTAATAAAGATTTCGAAACTGTTCAGGTTGATTATTATTCCAGAATATATACATTTGGATATAAAGGTTCTTATCATTTTATTTCTGATGATAAAATTTATCTACTACTAAGAGAATCTTATGCTAATTTAACTTCTTATTATTCTTGGCTTACTCGATATAATTTCAAAGACAATAAATGGCAAGTGATTAAAAAATTAGAATTTGATTTAAATTATTATAACATTGAGTATCAAGATAAGCTTTGGTTTTTCGATAAAAAAAATAATAAAATAAATCCCGGTATCTATTGGTTAGACCTTAATGCCGAAGATTCCGGCTTCATCAAATTTAACACACTCCCCGACTTCGTTAAGTACAAGGAATATGAAAACGGCGTCATAACATACTCAGGAGTGGATCCCTCTACAAGCAATACAGTAAATATCTATATTGATATCACTACCGGTGAAGCCGTTAATGAAGTAAATACTCCCGAAATGATTTTCAATACATTAATTCCATTAAACTAAATAACAATGAAGTTTTTAAAAACAAAAAAGAACTACACTCATCAGGAAAATGATCAAATTCTCAAAGAATGGGAAAAACTCTCAATTAAGAAAGGCGCCGGCAAGATTGAAACAGACGGTGTTGCATATAAAGGTGGAATGAATCCCAAAATTGCAGAACGATTAGAAGGTAACGAAGTAACTATTTGGAACAATTCCGACAAGAGAATACTCTTTGTCGCGAAAGAACTCAATGATCCAAACAATTCCTACGATTCTCGTGTGGTTGTAAGACATGACCCTGATAAGGGCATTTACCTTACCAACAAATTTCTCAAGGCAATGCTTTTTATTACTTCGGGATTGCTCAACTCAACAGAAAAGCACGCTGCCGAGTTTAATCGCTATGAATCAATGGAAAAACTCATGGCTGACTGGGACGAAGCAGCAGTAGCAAAAATCAATGTCAAGAAACAGCCCGGCGGCTCAACATCGAGTTTTGCCGAGATCTCAAAAGCAATGGAAGACTACAAGGAGTTTCTTGTTAGACAGGTAAAACTTCTCAACGCCAACATCATTGTTTGTTGCGACGGCCGTGGCGTGATATTGAACGCAATCAAAGATTGGGTCTATCCCAATGCCAAGCAGGTAAATGACTACGTCTGGTATGACAAAGACTCTGAAACGTTGTTGATAAACAGCTATCATCTGAGTGCCCGCAAGTCATATCAAAGTCTCTATGATCGAGTGATTTCAAGCTATGTTGATGCCCTCGCTAAACTGAAATAAAGTTTTAAAAATTTCATAATATCATATATCCTATAAGGACTGTTTCTGTAAAAGAAGCAGTCCTTATCATTTTATTAATACATCGTCAACTCCGTTGACTCCTCGTTCTACTGTTCCCCTGTCAAAAATCGGACGCAAAGACCTTGCGTCCCTACAAGGCGCTGTTAATCAGTCGGATGAACAGGATATCTTAATTATTGGTCGAAGACCATATACTCTTTTTAACCCTGCCATCGAGCCGGTAGGCTCGTTGGTAGGGTGGATTAGCAACCTCTCACTCATACATCTTCGACAGATGATGAACTTACAGGCGCACGAGCCGGACCAACATGGCGAAGGTTTGTCCCTGCAAATCAACGTATTATATTTTCTATTCCGAATTTACTGCAAATTTACAGTATTTTCGGAATAGGAGGTCTTTCGCACTGATAGACAAGCGTTTCTCATATCAAAATATTGGACGCAAAGACCTTGCGTCCCTACAAAACGCTGCTAATCAATCGGCTGCACCAGGGTACAGCCCTACAAACATGGTGATATGACGGACGCACGAGCTGTGCGCCCATACAAGACATTGGGAATCAATTGGATAGGCGGAATATTTTAACCGAATTGTTTGCGGTGGAAGATGAAGTCGCGGCCGAGATATTTTTCTCTAACGACGGGATTTTCAGCCAATTCTTCTGATGTTCCCTGAAAAAGGATTTTACCTTCAAACAAAAGATAGGCGCGGTCGGTGATGTTAAGCGTTTCGTGAGCGTTGTGGTCGGTAATCAAAATACCGATGTTCTTCTCTTTCAGCTTGTAAACGACCTCCTGGATGTCTTCGACAGCGATAGGGTCAACGCCGGCAAACGGTTCGTCAAGCATGATGAACTTAGGACTAATTGCCAGACAGCGGGCGATTTCGGTGCGTCGGCGTTCGCCACCCGAGAGACGGTCACCGAGGTTCTTTCTAACCTTTTCAAGTCGGAATTCAGCGATTAGGCTTTCAAGTTTCTCTTTTTGTTGTTCATCGGTTAAGTTTGTCATTTGAAGAACAGAACGGATGTTGTCTTCAACGCTCATTTTGCGGAAAACCGAAGCTTCCTGAGCAAGATAACCGATGCCGTTTTGAGCACGTTTATAGACAGGATATTTGGTGATGTTCAAGTCGTTAAGATAGATTTCGCCTTCGTTCGGTGTAATCAATCCTACGGTCATATAAAAAGTAGTGGTTTTACCGGCACCGTTAGGTCCGAGCAATCCGACAATTTCACCCTGAGTCACATTGATTGAAACGTGGTTAACGACCGTACGTTTACCATATTTTTTCACCAGATTATCGGTGCGCAATATGCCTTTTGTTTCTGATGAAGTAACATCGGGCGTTGCGGTTGATTCGGGAATTATGATTTCTTCTTCAACGATTTCCATAACTTCAGATTTTTTTTGCTTTAGCCAAACGACCGTCAATATAGTCAGTTAACAATCCGATAGCGACAGTATTGGTTCCGCCTTGGGGAATAATAAGGTCGGCAAAGCGTTTACAGGGATTGATATATTGCATGTGCATCGGTTTCAAGACGTTTTGATAACGGTCGATAACCATCTGGGGAGTGCGACCTCGCTCGATGCAGTCGCGTGCAATAACTCTGATCAGACGCTCGTCGTCGTCGGCATCAACATAACATTTAACATCCATCATTTCTCTCAAAATAGACTCCGTCAACACGAGGATGCCCTCGACGATGACAACGTCAGTAGGTTTGACCGTAACGGTTGCGTCCTGACGGGTACATGTGAGATAGGAATAGGTCGGCATCTGGATTGTCTCACCGTTTTTCAAACGTTTGAGATGATCAACAAGAAGAGTCCATTCGATTGCCGTCGGTTCGTCAAAATTAACTTTCTGACGATCTTCAAGAGGCATGTAACTCAAATCCTTATAATAAGAATCTTGAGGGATAACAGCAACTTCACCGGCAGGGAGACTGTCAATGATTTTACGAACTACGGTTGTTTTACCTGAACCGGTACCTCCGGCAATTCCTATAATAAGCATGACCTTTGTTATTATATTATGTTGATTTATGCCACGAAATTACAATTTTTTTTTGAATTCAAGAAGTATAACGCCTATAAATAAAAATGGCTCCATTTTCATAGAGCCATTTTTACTGGTTTTAAATTATTTATTCCGAGTCGTTCTCGGGTTGATTGATATGGATGATTGATGACTTGATTTTGTTCTCATCCTTGTCGAAATCAACTTTTATAGTGTCACCGGGAAGTAGTTTTGAATTGATAATCATCTCAGCCAATTCATCTTCGAGATATTTTTGGATTGCTCGTTTGAGAGGACGGGCACCATATTGCTGGTCATATCCTTTTTCGGCAATAAATGTTTTGGCTTCTTCTGATATTTCAAGCTCATATCCGAGGTCTGAAATACGTTTGAGGAATCCGCTCAACTCTATATCAATGATCTTGAATATCGCTTCCTTGTCGAGACTTTCAAACATTATTATATCATCGATACGATTAAGGAATTCAGGTGCAAACGCCTTGTTAAGAGCCTTTTGCAAAACGCCGTGAGAGTATTCCTTATCGGCTGCCGAGGGAGTGGCAAAACCAACGCCTGAACCAAAGTCTTTAAGTTGACGTGTACCGATATTTGAGGTCATGATAATCAACGTATTCTTGAAGTCGATGCGACGTCCGAGACTGTCGGTCAAACGACCTTCGTCCATCACCTGCAACAAGAGGTTAAAGACATCAGGGTGAGCCTTCTCGATTTCGTCAAGAAGCACTACCGAATAGGGACGACGACGCACTTTTTCAGTGAGCTGACCGCCTTCTTCATAGCCAACATATCCCGGAGGTGCACCAACAAGACGGCTGACGGTAAATTTCTCCATATATTCGCTCATATCTATTCTAATCAACGCATCGGTTGAGTCAAAAAGATATTCTGATAACTTCTTAGCCAAGTGGGTTTTACCAACACCGGTCGGACCGAGGAACATAAACGTGCCAATCGGCTTGTTAGGGTCTTTCAAACCGACACGGTTACGCTGGATTGCCTTGACAATCTTTTCAATAGCGTTATCCTGACCGATAATCTGACCTTGAAGAACGGGTGTCATTTCGCGAAGTCGGCTTCCCTCGGCTTTGGCAATACGCTGAACCGGTACTCCGGTCATCATTGCAACCACTTCAGCAACCTTGTCTTCGTCAACAGGTACTCTCATTTTAGAAAGCTGTTCTTCCCATTTTTCCTTTTCTTCTTCCAGCTTGGTTTTCAGCTTTTTCTCCTTATCATATAAAGAGGCTGCGTTTTCAAAGTTCTGCTCTCGAACAGCCTTCTGCTTTTCAGCTTCAACGTCGCGAACTTCTTCTTCAAGTCGTTCAATATCTTCGGGAACAGAAATATTGGTGATATGAGCGCGTGAACCGGCTTCATCGAGAGCGTCAATAGCTTTGTCGGGGAAGTTGCGATCGCTTAAATACCTGTCGGTCAACTTAACACAAGCTTCGAGAGCCTCGGGGGTGTAGTTGACATTATGGTGAGACTCATATTTATCCTTAATGTTATTAAGAATAGTCAAAGTTTCCTCGGCAGTTGTCGGTTCGACCATAACTTTTTGGAAACGACGTTCAAGCGCACCATCTTTTTCAATGTTTTTTCGATATTCATCGAGGGTTGTCGCGCCGATACATTGAACTTCGCCACGAGCAAGAGCAGGTTTGAGCAAGTTTGCCGCATCCATCGACCCGGCGGCATTGCCGGCACCTACGATTGTATGTATCTCATCGATAAACAAGATGACATTTTTATTTTTTGAGAGTTCGTCAAGTATTCCTTTGATACGTTCCTCAAACTGACCACGATATTTTGTACCGGCAACAAGAGATGCCATATCAAGCGAGACGACACGTTTGTCAAATAACACGCGTGAAACCTTACGCTGAACGATTCGGTTTGCAAGTCCTTCAACTATAGCTGATTTACCGACCCCCGGCTCTCCAATCAGCACGGGGTTGTTCTTTTTACGGCGGCTAAGAATCTGGGCGACACGTTCGATTTCTACATCACGACCGACGACAGGGTCAAGGCGACCTTCTTCAGCAGCCTTTGTCATATCATTGCCAAATTTGTCAAGAAGGGGAGTATCACCGATGTTTGCCGATTTGGGAGACTGAGGTCGAGGCTGTCTGAAGCGTGAACCTGAATTTTGTTGTGGTTCTTCATCATCGTCATCTTCTACGTCGTCATCGGTGTCTTCGTATGAATCGCCGACTTCTTCCGGCGCATTTGACAATATACGATAAATGGCTTCGTAGGTCAAACCGGCATCAAAGAACGGCTTCATGAAGTCAAGCATCTGAACTTCAGAGTTATGAAAAATTGCCAAAAGAAGATGTTCGACATCGACAATATTTTTTTTCAGATTTTTTGCTTCAAGAACGCTGAGTTTTATGATTCTGTTTGACAGGTCACTAACCGTGATATCGCCTTCGGGCTGACGGTCAGCAGCCAAAGCCTCTGAAAGTTTCACTCTAAGTTCATAGAGCGCAACATCATCAGCAATTTTGCCAAGAACGGCCGCACCCTTTCCGTGAGTGTCAGTCATAATGGCAAGCAACATGTGTCCCGGGGTAATCACGCGATTGTAAAGCCTCATGGCTTCACGACGACTGCGATTAAGGACAAGTTTAAATTCTTCTGAATAGTTTGTATCCATATATTTAATGAGAAAATAATGTCAGTTTACTATTATTTTTGTCAAAAGCACTGCAAAATTAGAGTGTCTTATTGATTATAATGCAATAACTGTGCCAAAAAGTTCGTAGTACTGTTAATTTTTTAATAAAAAAACAAATCAAAGTGTCGAAAGTTGCCGATTTTTTTGAAAAAAATTTGTATCTTTGCATAATATTATGATAGAATATCATATTCACATTTCAGCAAAAAATTGAATTATTAATTTTTAAAACCACACATGATAGAAGAAGACCGCATTTTAAAAATCAATATTGAGAATGAAATGAAGTCGGCCTACATCGATTATTCGATGTCGGTAATTGTTTCACGTGCCTTACCCGATGTTCGTGACGGACTAAAACCTGTACACCGTCGCGTATTGTTCGGTATGAACGAAACCGGCAACACTTCAGACAAGCCACACCGTAAATCGGCTAACTGTGTTGGCGAGGTAATGGCTAAATATCACCCCCACGGCGACTCGTCAATATATTATACACTTGTCAGAATGGCTCAGGACTGGTCACTCAGAAATACACTGGTTGACGGTCACGGAAACTTCGGTTCAATTGACGGCGATAGCCCTGCGGCAATGCGTTATACCGAAGCCCGCTTGTCAAAAATCGGTGAAGAAATGCTTGCCGATATTGACAGCGATACTGTAGATTTCCAGCCTAACTATGATAACTCAAAACAAGAACCGGTTGTTCTTCCTACACGATTCCCCAACCTTCTTGTAAACGGCGCATCAGGTATTGCGGTAGGTATGGCAACCAATATGCCCACCCACAACTTGACTGAATGTATCAACGGCTGTGTTGCTCTTATCGACAACCCTGAAATGAGTATCGATGAGTTGATGACTTACATCACAGCTCCCGACTTCCCCACCGGTGGTACAATCTATGGTTATCAAGGTGTTAAGGAAGCATATCATACAGGTCGCGGACGCATTGTAATTCGTGCGAAAGCTGAAATCGAGCAGGAAAAAGACCACGAACTGATCGTTGTCAAGGAAATTCCTTATGGTGTCAACAAAGCCGAACTCATTAAATATATAGCGAATCTTGTAAAAGATAAAAAACTTGACGGTATCGCCGATCTTAATGACGAGAGCGACTATAAAGGTATGCGTATCGTTATAAAGCTGAAATCAGATGCCAACGCTAATGTTGTGCTCAACAAGCTTTATAAGATGTCGCAGATGCAGTCTTCTTTCTCGGTTAACAATGTTGCACTTGTCAACGGTCGCCCGCAAACTCTTAATCTAAAGGAGCTTATCGAGGCGTTCTTGAAACACCGTCATGAAATTGTTATACGTCGTACACAGTTTGAACTCGGAAAAGCTCGTGACCGTGCCCACATTCTTGAGGGATTGATCATCGCTTCTCAAAATATCGACGAAGTCATCAGTATAATTCGTGGAGCAGAATCAACCGAAGACGCACGTGCAAAACTCGCCGAACGTTTTGAACTCACTGACGCCCAGACAGCCGCAATCGTTGAAATGCGACTCAAACAGCTCACCGGACTTGAACAGGAAAAACTTAAAGAGTCTTACGATGAGCTTTGTGAACAGATTCGTCGTCTTGAAGAAATTCTTAACAATGACCATGTTTGTCGTGAGCTTATAAAATCAGAACTCATTGAAATCAGAGACCGTTATGGTGATGCACGTCGCACCGATATTGACTATACAGCCGGCGACTTCAACGCAATGGACTTCTATGCCGATGATGATATGATCATCACAATTTCTCACTTTGGTTATATCAAACGTACCGCACTCGCTGAATTCCGCGCTCAAAACCGTGGCGGTGTAGGTGCCCGCGGTTCAAATATCCGTGAGGAAGACTTCATCGAATATATCTATCCGGCTTCAATGCACAACGATCTTCTTTTCTTCACACAGAAAGGTCTCGTTTATAAACTCAAAGTGTTTGAATTGCCTGAAGGCGGTAAAAACACAAAAGGACGCGCAATTCAAAACCTTCTCAACATCGAGCAGGGTGATGCGGTTAATGCAGTTATCAGCTGCAAAGAGCTTGAAAATCCCGAATTTACAGCATCTCACAATCTTGTATTTGCGACCCGCCGCGGTCTCATCAAGAAAACTTCACTTGCTGAATATGCGCGCGTAAATGTCAAAGGTAAAAAAGCAATCATCATTCGTGAAGGCGACCAAGTTATCGGCGTAGGCATGACCGATGGCGATTCTGAAATACTTCTTGCAAACCGCAATGGTCGTGCAATTCGTTTCCACGAGTCTAAGGTTAGACAAATGGGACGTGTTTCAACCGGTGTTAATGCAATGAAACTTGACAATGAAGAAGATGAAATCATCGGTCTTGTTTTGATGCACAACAACGACGGAAACAACGTTATGGTAATCTCTGAAAAAGGATATGGTAAACGTTCGCTTCTTGATGACTACCGTGTAACCAACCGTGGTGGTAAAGGCGTGAAGACCATGAATGTTTCAGAACGTACCGGACGTTTGGTTTCGCTTCTTAGCGTCAACGATGATAACGACCTTGTAATCATCAACAAGAGCGGTATCACACTTCGACTCCACGTTGCTGACCTGCGAGTTATGGGTCGTGCTACTCAGGGAGTTCGCCTTATCAACCTTGACAAGCGTGGCGATGAAATCGCATCGGTATGCTGCGTGACAGTTGATGAAGAAGCTGAAACTGAAGAAGTTGAAACTAATCCCGAAGAATTACCCATGATGGAGGATTCAGATGCCGAACCTGAAATCGATGAAATTGACATCGAAATTGAGGAAGAATCAGATGAAGAAACTCCTGAAGATAACGAATAAGAAAAATCAAATATAAACAACTCAATTTTACATTAAAATCATGAGAACAATTACATTTTTAGGACTTTGTGTTGCCGCTTCTGTTGCTGCAAATGCCCAGACCGGTGTAGTTAAAGAAGCTGAACAGCAGGCTAAAAACGGCAAATATCTTGAAGCTATTGCTACTATTCAGCCAGCCCTTACAAATCCCGAAACTTCACAAGTTGTAACCACTTGGTTTATTCCCGGTAAAGCAGGTTTAGACTATTATAAAGAACAGTACCTTAACAAGACCATTGGTAAAAATGTCGATGGTGCAAAAATGGGACACGCTCTTATTGACGGTTATAACTATCTTCTCACCGCACTTCCTCTTGACTCGGTTCCCGACGCTAAAGGTAAAGTAAAACCCAAATATTCAAAAGAGATTGTTAAGTTGATCAAAGAAAACTATGATCACTTCAACAATGCAGCTGTATTCCTTTGGGATGCACAGGATTATAAAGGTGCTTACGACGCATGGGATATTGTTATCAATGCTCCGTCAAATCCGGTTCTCGGTATGAATGCACCTAAAGCATATCCCGATTCAACTTTGGGTGATATAATCTTCAACCAAGGTCTTGCAGCATGGCAAATGGACAGCATCAAGATGTCGCTTGCTTCATTTGAAAAAGCTATGGCAATTGGTTATGACAAATCACAGATCTATGATTATGCTATCAGCCACGCAGCCCGTCTTGGTGACAATGACAAAGTTTATGCGTTAGCTGAAGAAGCATTCCAGAAATTTGGTAATGCAAATCCTCTTTACCTTCAGCTTATGATTAACGGTCGCATCGAAAAGGAACAGTATGAAGAAGCTGCAAAAATGCTTGACGATGCAATTGCTGTTTCACCTAATGATGCACAGCTTTACAACATCAAAGGTGTACTCTATGAAAGCATGAAGGACAATGATAAAGCTCGCGAACTTTATCTACAGGCTGTTCAAATCGACCCGACAAGTGCACAAGCCCAGTATAACTATGGTCGTCAGCTTTGCACCGAAGCTTATTCAATCAATGATAAAGCTCAAGAGTCAAATATGCCAAATGCTGAATATCAGAAACTTCGTGAAGAGAAACTTAATCCTCTCTTCCGTCAAGCAGCTGAACACCTTGAAGCAGCACTCAAAGCTGATCCCGAAAACCACGACGTTAAAACATATCTCCGCAACGTATATTATAACCTCGGAGATGATGAAAACCTCAAACGTATCGAAAATATGTAATTCCTGATTAAGGATAAAATTAATAGTGAGCGGAGCAGTTCAAGCTGTTCCGCTCATTTTTATATAATATGACAACAAAACTCAAAAAAAAATTGTAATAATGAGAGTTGTTGATTACCTTTGCTATTATGACAGAAAATTTTGACATAAATTCTATAATCAAAATTTTAAGACAATATAGATCACGCTTTAACGTGGGCTATAATCGTTTTTTACGTCATTTCACTTCTTCACTGCGAATAGCGGGAAGTTCACTTAATATCCTGACAGTTATAGGTTCATTATTATGTATTATCGCAATGATAATATATATCGGTTTTGAACATTCAGCCGATGAAACACGCTTGATTGCACGTTTATTGAGGTCTTCACAGATTGTTTTTATCATAGCAGTTGTTTTCAATCTGATATTTAACTTTAAAGAGACTGTCAGAAATACGCGTCCAATAAAATGGATTGCTGATATTTTAATTTTAATAACGGCTATTCCTCTGATATATCCAGAACCTAATCATCCGTGGCTCCCTTGGCTCGGGCATATACTTTATAGCAAACGGTTCATCTATCCTGTGTTAGGGCTTTATTCGATATTAAGCATGTCGTACAGTGTGTTGCGTGTGCTCGGAAAGCGAACGAATCCCTCGATGATCATGTCGTGCAGTTTCATTGTCTTGATATTGGCAGGGTCATTCCTTTTGATGATGCCACGTTGCACATATAACGGAATAAGTTATATTGATTCATTGTTTGTCTCGACAAGTGCTGTTTGTATAACAGGATTGACACCTATCGATATAAGTGCAACGTTTACGCCGTTCGGAATTTTGATTGTCGGTATTTTGGCACAGATAGGCGGACTTGGCGTAATGACCTTTACATATTTATTTGCGCTTTTTTTCAGCGGGTCAGCATCAGTTTACAGCCAGTTGATGGTTAAAGACATGATTTATACCAAGACTATCAACGCATTGTGGCCCACATTGTTATATATTCTCGGTTTTACTCTGACAATAGAGGCGATCGGAGCCGTCGCTTTTTTCTTTACAATTGATGGAACGATAGGCGAGAGCCTAAATGATGAAATAATATTTTCAATATTCCACGCCATGTCTTCATTTTGTAATTTAGGATTCTCTAATGTCGATGGCGGATTTTCAAATCAGGCACTTTTGCATGGCAATCAATCGGTTTATATTGTTGCATCCATCCTTATTTTTGCAGGTGGAATCGGATTTCCCGTCCTTGTCAACTTCAGGGATGCATTTTTTAGAAAATGTCGAAAAATTTGGGCATCGATCTTTAGAAAAGAAGATGTTGTAGAACCTGTTCATTCTTTTGATATGAATACAAAAATCGCGCTGGTTACTACAACTACCATACTTGTAGTCAGTGTTATTTTGTTTCTGACATTTGAGTATAACAACTCTTTGGCAGGAATGTCGTTCTATCAAAAGGTTGTGCAATCGATTTTTAATGCCTTGGCACCACGCAGTTCGGGGTTTGCATCGGTCAATCCCGGTTCATTTTTGAATATTACAATCTTGATGTTGATATTTTTAATGTGGATTGGAGGTGCGTCACAATCAACTGCCGGTGGTATAAAAGTCAATACATTTGCCACCATGCTGTTAAACCTGAGAGCAATCATTACCGGCAGCAACCATGTTGTCGCATTTAAGCGCAGGGTATCAATGAACTCAATCAGACATGCAAATGCTATAATCGGTATATCAATACTGACTTATTTTATTTTTTCAATGACTTTAGTCGCTTTTGAGCCGTCACTGGGTGTAAAGGAATTGCTTTTTGAATCGGCATCAGCTCTATTTACTGTTGGTTCATCATTAGGCGTAACACCTTTATTGTCAGTCTCATCAAAAATTCTTCTTTGCGTTGCAATGTTTATCGGTAGGGTAGGACTTTTAGCTCTTCTCATTGGATTTTATGGCGAAACAGGTCAAAAAAATAATGTAACTTTCCCTTCTGACAATATAATAATCAATTAAAATTCAGATAAATATGAGGTATCTTGTTATTGGACTCGGAATATATGGCACAAACTTGGCAATGGAACTCTCTGCGATGGGGCACGAAGTTATTGGAGCCGATAATAAACATTCAAATGTTGAAGCCATAAAAGACTATGTATCGACAGCATACGTTATCGATTCGACCGATGAGCAAGCGTTGAGCGTTTTGCCATTAAAAAATGTCGATTTGGTTATTGTGGCTATAGGAGAGAACTTCGGAGCAAGTGTAAGAACAGTTGCCTTGTTGAAGAAACTCGGTGTTAAACATCTGTATGCACGAGCTATTGACAAAATTCACGAGGCAATTCTTGAAGGATTTAACATTGACCGAATAATAACACCCGAACAACGTGCGGCACGAGATCTTGCTCACGAGCTTGAACTTGGAACTGCAGTTGATATATTGAAAATCGATAATGAAAACTATGTAATGAAATTTATGGCTCCTGACATTTTCATCGGGTCGTTATATTCTGATCTTGGGTTGACACGGGACTATGGATTACAGTTCATCACAGCAAGCCGACCCGAAGAAAAAGAAAATATCATGGGTATAACCAATATTATTCAACGAGTTATTTTCCATGATAATAATTATGGAACCGAGAAGGTCGAACATGGAGATGTTTTCACGGTATTTGGCTCAATCAAAGCCTTTAAAACGCTCTATGAGTCGGTAAAGAATTAATAATCAATCTTTTTTAGGACGATGATAATATCGTTTTTTATTGGATTGCTTATTGTTAGAATTGTTATTGCGATAGACGCTACTTTTGCGTTTACCCCTAAACTTGCCTTTCACAGGATTGGGTTGATAGGGCGGCACCTCTCCTAATTCTTCAGGGACAACTTCTTTGATTACTTCGTAGCCGAGGAAACGCTCTATGCGGCCAAATTTAACCTGGTCTTTTTCATTTACAAAAGTTACAGCTTTACCGTCGGCATTAGCACGAGCCGTACGTCCAATGCGATGAATATAATCTTCGGCTTCACGCGGAACATCATAATTGACAACCATTTTAATATCATCAATATCAATTCCGCGAGCAACAATATCTGTTGCGATTAAAATGCTTGTCCTACCCGATGAAAAATTAAACATAGCTTCCTCTCGTTTTGATTGATCGAGATCGCTATGCATTTCTCCGGCTTTCCATCCACGGCTACGAATTTGTTGAGTTAACTCCCTGACTTTCAACTTTGATGATGCAAAGACAATAACTTTCTCATTAAATCCTCGGTTAATGTAATTGCACAAAATATCAAACTTTTGTTTTTCATAACAGATGACAGCCGATTGAGCAATTTTATCGGTCGGGCAGGATACCGCAATCTTAACTTCAACCGGATTAATTAAAATAGAGGAAGCCAACTGCTGTATTTTTGAGGGCATTGTAGCCGAGAAAAGCAATGTCTGACGGTCAGTCGGCAGTTGTCTGACAATCTGCATAATATCCTCATAAAAGCCCATGTCAAGCATGCGATCGGCTTCATCGAGGATGAAGAACTCGACGTCATCAAGTTTTATTTTGCCCATTTTTAAATGGGCGAGTAGTCGTCCCGGAGTTGCAGTAACAATATCAGCTCCCATTCTCAGTCCTCGTTGCTGGCGTGCGAACTCGACTCCGTCACTACCGCCATGAATTGCCAAAGAACTGATATCGGTATAATAAGAAAAGCCGGCAAGCCGGCTGTCTATCTGTTTTGCAAGCTCATGAGTGGGAACCATTACGATACATCTTATTCCGTCGCCTCGACGTTGAATATCGCCTAATAAACTCAGAACGGGTAACAGATATGCTGCAGTTTTACCGGTACCGGTCTGTGCAACCGCAATTACATCATTTCCGTCAAGAATATGTCCGATTGCACCCTCTTGAACAGGGGTACAATCGGTGAAATTCATCTCATCAAGAGCGTCGAGAATATCGTCATTAAGGTCAAATTCATCGAATCTCATGAAAACTTGCTCTCTCTTAACTAATTGTTAGAAAGGTAAATCGTCGTTTGGTTCAGACTGATTCAGATCGGTAGGAGGAACAGCTTGGAAATCAGGAGCTGCTGGTGTAGCCGGGGGATCAAGCGGGTTTGAAGAAGGAGCACCTGTAGCTGCAACAGTCGCAGGTTCAGCTTTCCAGCCACTAATGCTTGTAAACCATCGACCGTTATACTCGCGACTATCAATGTCAAAGCTAAGTTTAATCATTTGACCGGCTGCAAGTTTATATTGGTCTGCTTTATCGCCGAAAAAATCAAAATGAACTTTTCGAGGATAAGATTCCTGTGTTTCGAGGACATATTCATGTTTTTTCCACTCGCGTCCGGCTTTAGAAGTTCCGGAAGTTTCACCAAGATCAAATATAATCTTACCGATAATTTCCATTGTTGTATGAATTATTTATGAATTATTTTTGTTATTAAGCTACAAATTTAGTCATAGATTTTGAGCGTCGCAAATTAAATAATAGAATTTTATTAACATTTTCGTTTTTTTGAAAAAATAGTTAACTTTGAAGCCGTAAAGTTTAATGAAAATATATACACATACACAAAATATATATGGAAAAATCTCCCAAAAATAAATCAGTCGAATATGGTGACTGGTGGACGGCACCGGCAGAAAGTGAAACGGGCAATTTAATTATGGTTACCGGTCGCAGAGATATATCAAAATATAAAGATAATCCCAAGTTTAAAATCAGAGTGGAAGCTACTTGGAAATATGAGAGTAAAAACGGAGGGATGCCTGATGTCGCGACATCGCAACTGATGGATGAAGCCGATACAGCTCTCAGAGAATGTTTCAGAAAAGATCCTATAGCTGTTTTGACCGGTGTTTATACAGGTGACGGCGAACGTAATTGGGTATTTTATACATTAAGTTTGAATATTTTCTGCCGAAAATTTAATGAAGCACTCTCGTCTATGGAACTATTACCCATCACTTTGAGTGCAGAAGAAGACCCTGATTGGCTTGAATATCAAGAAATGAAAGAAGCGACAGAGATAAAAGGGGAGGACTGACAAGAATAAACACTATCAGATATAAATGAAAAGGCTGTGCTATAAACAACTATAACACAGCCTTTTATAATCATGGATATAGATAATTATTCTTCTTTATTTGTTTCGGCATATTCTTTAAGGAGTTTTTCCTGAACATCGCCCGGAACAAGTTCATAAGATGCAAATTTCATTGAAAAAGAAGATCGTCCGCCTGTAATTGAACTTAGAGCAGTTGAGTAGCTCGACATTTCTTTCAACGGAACTTTTGCCGTGATTTTCTCAAACCCATTTTCGCTCGACATACCCATAATGACAGCTCGACGTGATTGTAAGTCGCTCATGACGTCCCCCATTACATCGGCGGGAACCATTACTTCGACATCGTATACAGGTTCAAGAATCTTTGGATTAGCATTGCGGAATGCTTCAGAGAAGGCATTACGTCCGGCAAGACGGAATGAAATTTCGTTTGAATCTACCGGGTGCATCTTTCCATCATAGATACATACTCTGACATCACGTGCATAACTACCGGTCAATGGTCCTTGCTCCATGCGATCCATAAGTCCTTTGACAATCGCCGGTATGAAACGAGCATCAATAGCACCGCCCACGATACAGTTATGAACTACTAATTTACCACCCCAATCCAATGGAATTTCTTGAGTATCACGAATATTCATTTTATATTCCTGATTACCGAACTTATATGTATCGGGGAGGGGACTGCCTTCAACATAGGGTTCGATTATAAGATGAACTTCACCAAATTGTCCGGCACCTCCTGACTGTTTTTTGTGGCGATAGTCGGCACGTGAAGCTTTAGTGATTGTTTCGCGATAGGGGATACGCGGCTCTTCAAAAATGATTGGGAGTTTATCGTTGTTTTCAACACGCCATTTGAGAGTGCGGAGATGGAATTCACCTTGTCCCGAAAGGATTGTTTGCTTAAGTTCTTTTGACTGAACGATTTCCCAGGTCGGATCTTCTTCGTGCATACGAGTCAATATACTCATAAGTTTCTCGGCATCACTTTCAGTGACAGGTCGAATGGCACGCTGATATTTTGGAGCGGGATATTTAATGAAGTCAAAGTTGTAGTTACAACCCTTGGCGTCGAGCGTGTTACCGGTGCGTACATCTTTAAGTTTGACTGTTGCACCAATATCGCCTGCACACAATTTGTCGACCTGAGTTTTGATTTGACCGCAAACACAATAAATCTGAGCGATACGTTCTTTTGATTCACGATTGACATTATCAAGGTCAACTCCGGTTGTCAGAGTACCTGACATAACTTTAAAGTACTGAACTTCACCGATATGTGGTTCAACTGTTGTTTTAAACATAAAGATGCTTAGCGGACCGTCAGAGTCGGGTTTTACTTCATTACCGTTTACATCAACCGGAGCGGGCATGTCATTAACAAACGGGACAACGTTACCGAGGAATTCCATCATACGTCTAACACCCATGTCCTTTAATGCGCTAACACAGAAGACAGGATATATTGAACGGTCAACCAAACCTTTACGGATTCCTTCGCGCATCTCATCCTCGGTTAGAGACCCTTGTTCAAAGAATTTTTCCATCAAAGTCTCGTCATTTTCAGCAGCGGCTTCGACGAGTTTTTGATTGAGTTCACGCGCTTTATCCAATTGATCGGCAGGAATTTCTTCAATCACAGGTACGCCACCTTCGGGACCCCATGAGTATTTCTTCATCAAAAGAACATCAATCATTGAATTGAAGCCGGGACCGGAGGTAATAGGATATTGAATTTGTACAATCTTTGGGCCGAAAATGTCTCGCATTTGCTCTATAACATTTTCAAAGTCAGCCTTTTCGCCATCAAGCTGATTTACAGCAAAAATAATAGGTTTTTTCAAAGAAGTTGCCGTTCTGAAAATGTTTTGAGTACCAACTTCAACACCATATTGAGCATCAACGAGGATAACTCCAGTATCGGTTACATTTAGAGCAGTGATTGCATTGCCAACAAAGTCGTCGGCTCCCGGACAATCTATTACGTTAAGTTTCTTATTAAGAAATTCGGCATAAAAAACGGTTGAAAAGACAGAATATCCATATTCCTTTTCAACAGGGAAATAGTCACTTACAGTGTTTTTCCCTTCAATAGTTCCGCGACGTTTTATAACTCCACACTCGTAGAGCATAGCTTCAGCGAGCGTGGTTTTACCTGATCCTTTGCTTCCAAGCAAAGCGATGTTTTTAATTTCGTTAGTCTGATATATCTTCATGATATCCGTTTTTATATGATTATTAAATTTGTCGCAAAATAGTTATTTATTTTGACATAAAACCAAAATTATTATATGTTATAAAACATATTTTTAATAAAACTGAAAATTATCATGTTTTAATCCTAAAAATTTTACCATAAAATGATTTATTAGTAACTTTGGCATAACTTTTGCTATAACTGGTAAAAGAAATCTATATTGACAAATATTTCACATATATTATATGAAAGATTTTAAAAAGGAGGATAGTGGAACTACACGCATCGTTCAAATTGGTCAGGTCGAGATTGACCCGTCAAAACGACACTTTAATCCTGATTGTGTAGCTGTTCTCCCAACACGAAATTTGATTTTATTTCCGGGAGTTACAAGTCCTATAACGATTGTTCGTCCGACATCATTGAAGACTGCTCAACTGGCAATGGATAACAAGATGTCAATTGTTGTTTTTTGCCAGAAAGATGCTAAAATAGATGCTCCGACAGTCAATGACTTGTATAAATATGGTGTTATTGCTGATATTCTCCAGATTATAAATTTGCCTGACGGGGGAAAGGCGGCGATTGTGCATGCTTTTGACAAGGTGAAACTTATAGGCGAATCAACGGAAAGCCTTGGCAATGATATTTTGACTGCAAATGTTAAGACCATCAAAGATTCTCTCAGTCCTAAATATCTGTCACATTTTGAGTTACAGCTTTCAACAATCAAAGAGTCGCTATCGGCTCTAATCAGTTTAACCGGAATAGAGGGCGCAAATGAATTTATGGCGTCGGTTGAAAACTTGCCGTCGCCTCAGATGCAGCTCGACATGATAGCGACAAATTTTCCTGTTGATCCTCAACTTAAGATTCAGCTTTTAGCTACAAATAAATATCAAGAACGTGCAACAATGCTTCTTGAAGAAGTAGAACGTCAACTTTGGATTGCACGACAAAAAGAGGATATTCAAACTCGCGCACGTCAATCGATGGAGGAGCAGAGTCGAAATGCATTCCTCCAATCTCAAATGGAAACAATCCGCCAAGAACTTTATGGCGACGGCGATGATGCCGATATTCTCGAAGAAAAAGCAAAGAATGTTGCATTTACAGATGACGTCCGTAAAACATTTGAGCGCGAGATTGCGAAACTTCGCAGATTGAATCCTCAGTCGCCCGACTACTCGGTTCTTTACAGCTATCTTGAAACCTTGACCGACCTCCCTTGGCAAAATTTGGGTAAATTGAATACTGATTTCCCTAAAGCCGCAAAGGTTCTTGACGAAGATCATTATGGTTTGAAAAAAGTTAAAGAGCGAATCCTTGAAGAGTTTGCAATGATGTTAAACAATCCCGAGGGAAAATCTCCAATAATTTGCTTGGTTGGACCTCCTGGAGTCGGTAAAACATCAATCGGACGTTCTGTCGCATCGGCTCTCGGACGCGAATATCAGCGTATTTCGCTTGGCGGTCTTCACGATGAATCGGAAATCAGAGGTCATCGCCGTACTTATATCGGCGCAATGCCGGGACGTATTATCGATGCTCTCAAACGATGCAAGACTTCAAATCCGGTGCTTCTGTTAGATGAAATCGATAAGATTGGGAAAGACTTTAAAGGTGACCCTTCAGCAGCGTTGCTTGAAGTACTCGACCCTGCACAAAACTGTCGATTCCATGATAATTACATTGATGTTGACTATGACCTATCAAATGTTTTGTTCATAGCTACCGCCAATACGCTGTCAACAATTGCGCAGCCATTGCTTGACAGAATGGAGATCATCGAAATTCCGGGTTATCTGATTGAGGAAAAAATCGAGATAGCCAAACGCCATCTTATTCCCCGATTAATCTCTGAAGCAGGTCCTAACTCACCTAAAATGGAAGTTTGTAATGACGCTCTTAGATTTATCATTGAGAAGTATACATCGGAGAGCGGTGTCAGATTGTTTGAAAAAACACTTTCATCAATTCTAAGGAAACTTGTTCTCAAAAAGCTTCAAGGTAAAGAAGTTAATTGTAAAATCTCAGTTGAAGACGTCAAGGAGCTTCTCGGTGCTGAAAAATATATCAAAGACATATATGAGGGTAACGAGTTTGCAGGCGTTGTTGCCGGACTTGCATGGACCGCTGTCGGAGGCGAGATACTTTTTATTGAGTCATCGCTGACTCCGTCTAAAGAAGGAGCATCAAAACTCACGTTGACAGGTAATCTTGGCGATGTGATGAAAGAGTCGGCAATGATTGCGTTACAGTATGTCAAAGCTCACGCAATAGAATTGGGAATTGACTCAAGCCTATTTGATCGGTATTCAATACATATCCATGTTCCGGAAGGGGCAGTACCCAAAGATGGACCATCGGCAGGTATTACAATGGCTACCTCAATTGTATCGGCGTTTACACAAAAACGTGTTAAAAACCGATTGGCAATGACCGGAGAAATAACATTGCGAGGTAAAGTACTCCCTGTTGGAGGAATCAGAGAAAAGATTCTTGCCGCCAAACGAGCAGGAATAACTGATATAATTCTTTCCGAGCAAAATAAAAAAGATATTGAAGAAATCGAAAAGCAGTTTATTAAAGGTGTTAAATTCCACTTTGTAGAAACCGTTAAGGACGTTATTAAACTTGCCATAACCAAGACACCTGCAGCTGATGCCATTAAACTGTAAAATTCCACATTAAATAATAAGCGCCGATTGGGAAACCAGTCGGCGCTTATTGTCTATGTTTTATAATTATTAAGCTTTTTCTTCGTCAGAGGCTTCCTCTTTTGAAACAAAGTCAGTCATTCCGGCTTCGGTCAAAATATTATACCAGCTGAAAACTTTCTTAATGTCATTGGTGTAAACACGTTCTTCGTCAAACTTGGGAAGAATTTCCTTGAAATAAGAACGTATGGCTGTATCATTACCCAAAGCTTTTACATCAACTGTTTTACCTTCGTTTTTTTCTTTGATTGCCTGGAAAACATTACCGAGGGGTACATCTTCGTCTTCGGTATATATTGCGATATC
Organism: uncultured Porphyromonadaceae bacterium; assembly: GCA_947174335.1. Taxonomy (GTDB): domain Bacteria; phylum Bacteroidota; class Bacteroidia; order Bacteroidales; family Muribaculaceae; genus CAJUPY01. The sequence goes on from CAMWIM010000002.1 coordinate 56,792, forward strand.
ACCCAAAGAAACTACTTTGTCAGTAGCGTAAGCCGGCATTCTTTTGCCATTTTGGAGTGATTCAACAATAAGCATATTTTTACCTTGGTTGACCAAGCGAAACAATCCGGGACGCCCCGAAATTGAGAGGATTCTTTTCAACATTGTATTTTATATTTTAGTTTATTCAAGTTTGAGGTTACAAAATTAAATAAAATATTCAAAATAAACCTCGAGCAATGATTATTTTTTACAACTTATCAATATAAGAGATATGATGTGAGAGGGGAGAGGTTGCCCTTGATTTTGCCATTTTTAACCCTAAATTCTTGATTATGGATGCTGTCTATGTATTCTCCGTCAGGTAATGATGTTGACATATCGATTTTCTTTTTGCTATCTGAAATATTGATTAATGCCACACCTTTATTTCCACGCTCTATTTCGATTACGGCACCGTCAGCAGATGTGAGAATTTTATCAGGTTGTCCAGCCATCTTGTGGCGGAATTCATTAACAGCAACCACTTCGGGATGGAAAAATTCGTCATTACCGCGATTGCCAACACGATTATTACCCCAATAGTTTTCACGAGAGCTTCCTGCAGGGCGGCTATAGAAGAGGGGAGTTCCGTCTTTACGAGCAGCTAAAACAATCCAGCCCATTCTTATCTGTTCATCAGTTAAACCGGCTGATTCATGGGCATTACAATATGTGTCGTGAGATTCAACCCAAGTTACGAGTTTAGAAGGATCGGCTGGGTGATTCCATTCTTTAAGAGCCTGAGCATCAACTTCTTGTTTTTCAAGAGCTTCTCTTAGTTTATGACCGAAACTACTTGCCGTAAGACCGATATATTCAGCATATTCAGCCTCCTTAACATTCTTATCCTGAAGGACTTCACCATAAATATAAATACTGTCAGGCATCAACATTGATAATCCTTTGGCTGCTTCACGTCCGGTAGCAACCAACCAAAAATTATTTACTTTAGCATTAGGATCGAGCGGGTCAGAGGGGAGTCCGATATGTTTTGCCGTGTCATATCTGAATCCACGAGCACCCAAATTGATCAAGTCATTGACATATTGCATGTAATAATACTGAAAATCAGGATTTTCGGTGTTTACATCAGGAAGTCCGCCCATTTCACCGGTTGTACATTCCAAGCGGTCATTCCATTTGGTGATTGGCTTGAAACCATTAGCATGGAAAAGATTTTCGTGTCCACCGACAGCGTTATCAAGATCAGGCAAAACGGCTGTATGATCTACGGCTGTATGATTTGGGAGTACATCTACAATAACTTTCACACTATATTTATATGCGCTATCACACATCGATTTAAATTCGTCTCTTGTGCCTAATAAATAGTTTCCGACTTTCCAATCAGTTGGCTGATAATAATAGTACCATTTACCTTTAACAGAGTCAGTTGGCGTACTAAACAAAGCTAATCCGCCATCTTCACCAACATAGCAGGTTTGAGCAGGGGAGGTCTGGACAAAATCATATCCTGCATCTGCAATTTTTTTCATATTTTCGGCAATGGTATTAAACGACCATGACCAAGCGTGTAAAATAACTTTATCAGGAGCTGATGACTTTGAATACTGAGCCGAAGATTCAGCATAAATATTACAAAAGCAAGAGCCAAGCAACAATAAAGAAGCTAAAACAAAATTTTTTTTCATTGTAAAGTTATGATATTGATTTATAGATAAACAAAATTTTTTTCGTAAAGGTAATAATTTTGAGATAATAAAGCAATAATTCAGCTTAAATATTAAGTCATTTTAAGAAGCCTTTTCGATATACATATTAATCCCATAATCAATATTATGTAAAATAGAGTGTCGAGAATAATAAAAAGGCTCTTAGATATAATGGAATATAACTCCCCTTTTGTTATTTAACGACCATGGTTTACCACATGGCTATACAAATATAATTATGGAAGAATAAAAGAATCAAGAGGATTTACCGAATTATATCAAGAATTATCGAGACTTGTCGGGTGTATTAAGATTAATCGCGATTGATCAGGAATTCTCGAGATTTAACTTGATTTATCTTGATTAACCATGGCTTATTGAAAATTTTTCGGAATTAATCATGATAATAATAATCGAATAAATGAAATTAAGCAAATTAATCGACTAAATTCCGGGAATTTCTATTTTAAACGAGATTCAAACAAGGATAAAATGGGGCATATGGCATTAAAGATAACTTAGTGTCAGGTATTTGAGTGTTAAATTAGTGCAAAAAATGAACAAATTAAGCCTTTTAGAATGTTATATTTACAAACAGCGGACATACAGGCGAGAAAATTTAAAATTTGAGTAAAACAAGAGAACGTACCAAAATTTGAGAAAAAAAGAAGATTTGAAAAATCCACAAGAATTTAGAAAGATTTACAAATCTAATTTAATTAATCAAATTCAAGCTATATCAAAGTATGTTCCACGGCTTAAATCTAAAAGCAGATTTTATATTTTGAATTACCTAAAATTCACAAATGTAAAAGCAAATTAATTCAATCAATATCAGACAAGTTTGTAAACAAAGGGTGAAATTCTATGTTTACATATTTTTACATTTTATCCATCTACCAGCATATCATCTACTTACATAAAATATTTAAATTAACACTTTGAAATAATTAGTATTTTGCATGGATATTATTCTTATTTTGCAACAACAACCAAATGCCTACATACTAATACTTGATATACAAATACTTATTCTACTTTTAAGAAGTACTACTCACCTACCCGTTTTTAAACAGGAACTCCCCTATTTATGTTTGCAAACACACCGATTTATTACCTTAATTCTGAAATTTCTATTTTAAAATTTGTTGTTTACAAATATATTAATTACATTTGCACATCGAATTTAAAAACATAAATAGTCATATGGATATTGTTTCACGCTTAAAAACGTTCCTCGACACCTATAATATCTCTAATTCACAGTTTGCCGATAACTGTGGAATACCTCGTCCAACTTTATCTCAATTACTAACCGGACGAAATAAAAAAATAAGTGACGAGATTATATCCAAAATTCACTCACGCTACCCTGCTCTTTCAGTCATGTGGCTTTTATTTAATGAAGGTCCGATGGTTAATGATACAAATTTTCAATTCTCAGAGCCTCAAACTGCCCCTCAAAAAGGTAATTTTAAAGAGCAATTTACTGATTATAAGGATGAAAACAACAATCCGGAGCCGAATATTTTTGAACAGGATTTAACCATAGAAAATTCTCAGAACGAATCTCAGCCACAAAAATTGCAAAATACGATAGATTTTTCAGCCGCCAACCTTCAGGCTGAGATGTTTGAGAATCAAAATGAATCAACGACTACTTCGTCATCGATATCTGTACCAACTGACGGACTAAAAAAGATTACAAATATTGTGGTATTCTATAGCGACAATAGTTTTCAGTCATTCCAACCGACACGCAATTAAAAATTCGATTATATATAATTAATGTGGACTTGATTTCAAGCCCACATTTTATTTTCTTAGAATAGTTAAAAGGGGCATGCCATAGTGTATATTCATAAAAAATGCGTACCTTTGCATCATAAACCTTGATTGTGTTCATTATCACTAAATTTTATGGCGATAAAAAATAACATTATGATAGTCCGCCATCGCTTATTGGCAGAACTTGTCAAGCTATGGAAGGATGGCTTATTAGAAGAAAAAATCGATAGACTACCAATAGAATTAAGCCCCAAACAATCAAAGCATCCCGGCCGTTGTTGTATTCACAAAGAACGTGCGGTCTGGCGTTACAAATCACTGCCATTGCTTGGACTTGATATGAGTAACGAAACAGACGAACTCACTCCACTCTCAGAATATGTCAGAATGGCGCTTCAACGCCATGACACAAAAGAAGTCAAAGAGAATATAATGTGTGTGATTGACGAGGCTTGTTCATCATGTGTCCATACAAACTATGAAGTTACATCGCTTTGTCGTGGATGTGTAGCGCGCAGCTGTATCCACAACTGCCCTAAAAACGCAGTCCATATAGATACCGAAACGAGTAAGGCAAAGATTGACCACGACAAGTGTATCAGTTGTGGAATCTGTCATAACAGCTGTCCATATCATGCAATTGTATATATTCCCGTACCATGTGAGGAAGCATGTCCGGTAAAGGCGATCTCTAAAGATGATAATGGAATTGAGCATATTGATGAGACAAAATGTATTTATTGCGGTAAGTGCATGAATTCATGTCCGTTTGGAGCTATTTTTGAAATTTCACAGGCATTTGATGTACTAAATGACATACGTCAAGGTGAAAAAGTCATTGCAATTGTCGCACCCTCAATTCTCGGACAATTTGATGCTCCAACCGATCGTGTTTATGGAGCATTAAAAGAAATCGGATTTCATGACGTTGTTGAAGTCGCTCAAGGCGCAATGGAGACTGTTGAACGCGAAGGAGCCGAACTTCTTGAAAAGATTGAGGAAGGTCAGTCATTTATGACTACTTCATGTTGCCCGTCATATATCGAGCTGGTTAACAAACATATACCGGCAATGCAGCCGTTTGTATCGACTACTCGTTCTCCTATGTACTACACCGCCCGAATCGTGCGCGAGAAATATCCCGATTCTAAGATTGTGTTTGTCGGACCGTGTGTGGCAAAGCGTAAAGAAGCACGTCGAGATGAAAATGTAGATTATGTGATGACATTTGAAGAAATAGCATCAGTGTTTGATGGCTACGAAATTCAAATACCAATGAGTGAGCCACATACACTTGATTTCATTTCGGTTAAAGAAGCTCATGGTTTTGGAGCATCGGGAGGTGTTGCGGGCGCTGTAAAATCATACTTAAAGCTTGATGAAGAGAAACTTAAGGAGATTAATGCTCTTGAAGTATCCAATCTTGATAAAAAGAATATTGCTTTATTATCGTCATACGCAAAAACAGGTAAAGCACCAGGACGATTTATCGAAGTAATGGCTTGTGAAGGTGGCTGTATAACCGGTCCAAGCTCCGCTACTATTGCCAAAGATGGTAAAAGACGCTTTGATAAAGAACTTGGCAAACAGGAAAAAACATATTGAGTTTGAATAATCACGAGCTCATAGACAAGCTTGAAAAGACTCATTCGCTTGATGAGACCGAATATTTCCAACTTCTATCAAACCAATTACAATCAGTAGAAGTAGAATACCTCAGGCAACGTGCGAGAATCGTAACCGACCAATATTTTGGAAGAAATGTCAGGATACGAGGATTAATTGAAATCACAAATGTTTGCCGAAACGACTGCTATTATTGTGGACTGAGACACAGCAATCAAAGTCTGAAACGATATACATTATCTAAAGATCAGATTTTAGACTGTTGCCGATATGGATACGAGATAGGATTCAGAACATTTGTCCTTCAAGGTGGTGAAAATCCTTCACTCTCAGTTGAAAAAGTTGAAGAAATCGTTAAGCTCATTCATTGTGAATTTCCAGACTCGGCAATTACACTTTCACTTGGCGAATGGAGTGATGAAGCATTCGAAAAATTCAAAAAAGCAGGTGCTACAAGATATTTGCTTCGTCAGGAATCGATAACGCCCGATCACTATGGCAAATTACATCCCGATTTTATGTCGCTTGAGAATCGCATCAGATGTCTTAAAACGCTTAAACGTCTTGGTTATCAGACAGGTACCGGAATTATGGTCGGTTCCCCTTTTCAATCAGTCGAGGATATTGTCAGAGACCTGATTTTCATGGAAAAATTGCAGCCCGAAATGATTGGTATCGGTCCATTTCTTCCTCATAAAGACACTCCGTTTGGCAATTATCACCCGGGGGAACTTGAGATGACACTCAAACTCATTTCTATTTTAAGACTGATGTTTCCCCATGCAAATATACCGGCGACAACAGCACTCGCAACGCTTCATCCTCAAGGCCGAATTTTAGGGCTTAAAGCCGGTGCAAATGTTGTTATGCCTAATCTTACAATCGAAGACTACCGCAACCAATATTCACTATACAACAATAAGGTTGCATTTGGCGTAGAATCGGCTGAAGGGCTTGAATTGCTTAAACAAGAACTGGGAACTGCTGATTTATATGTAACAACAGAAAAAGGAGATTTTTCAAATGTATAATTCGAAATCAGAAAAAGCTACTGAATTTATAGATCATAATGAGATTCTTGACACAATTAAGTTTGCCGATAAAAAGGTAAATGACGTTGACTATATCGAATCAATTCTTGATAAAGCAGCTAAAGCACAAGGACTCACTCACCGCGAAGCTGCAACATTGCTGCAATGTGAAGACACGGCAATTGTTAGCCGTATCTTTGAACTTGCCAATAAAATCAAGCACCAGTTTTATGGCAATCGCATCGTAATGTTTGCGCCATTGTATCTCTCAAACTATTGTATAAATAGCTGTGTATATTGTCCTTATCATGTTAAGAACCGCACTATTCCCCGTTTGAAATTAACACAGGAGCAGATTAGACAAGAGGTTATCGCACTTCAAGATATGGGGCACAAACGACTTGCGATTGAGGCAGGTGAAGACCCGAAAAATAATCCCCTCGAATATATTCTTGAGTCGATAGATACCATTTACTCGACTAATCATAAAAATGGAGCAATCAGACGAGTAAATGTGAATATTGCAGCTACAACGGTTGAAGAATACAAACGACTTCATGATGCAAAAATAGGGACATATATTCTTTTTCAGGAGACTTATCACAAAGAGAACTATGAACATTTGCATCCATGCGGTCCCAAAAGCGATTATGCATGGCATACCGAAGCAATGGACCGTGCGATGCTTGGGGGTATCGATGATGTCGGTCTCGGTGTATTATATGGTTTAAATACATATAGATATGATTTTGTCGGACTATTGATGCACGCTGAACACCTTGAAGCACGCTTTGGAGTTGGACCTCACACAATTAGTGTACCCCGCATATGTCCGGCTGACGATATTTCCACTACCGATTTCCCCAATACAATCAGTGATGAGCTGTTTTGTCGAATTGTTGCGGTCTTGAGATTGGCAGTCCCCTATACCGGTTTGATTATATCAACCAGAGAAAGTCCGGCTGTACGTGCAAAAGTGCTTGACTTGGGCGTTTCCCAACTAAGTGGAGGCTCACGCACATCGGTTGGCGGATATACTGATAATACTAACATAAACAATGATTCGGCTCAGTTTGATATATCAGATAATAGAACGCTTGATGAAGTTGTAAATTGGTTGATATCTACCAATCATATACCAAGTTTCTGCACAGCCTGTTATCGTCAAGGCCGCACCGGTGACAGATTTATGTCACTCGTAAAGACCGGGCAAATTGCCAATTGTTGCGCACCCAATGCGTTGTTAACGTTGGCAGAATATCTAAATGACTATGCTTCAGAAGATACTCGTAGAGCCGGCTTTGAGCTTATAAAGCAGCAGATTAAGACGATTCCTCACGAAAAAGTGAAATCAATGACCTGTAACTATCTCGATAGAATAAACAACGGTGAACGCGATTTTAATTTTTAGTCTATGAGTCTAAACGATACCCCACAATCAGAACGATTGACAATTGTAGTTATCGGAGCTTGTAATTCAGGTAAGTCTTCGGTAATCAATATGCTTGCCAATCAAGAAGTCTCGCTTGTATCCAATATTGCCGGAACTACAACCGATCCGGTTAAAAAGGCTATTGAATTACCTGAGGTTGGCGCAGCATTATTGGTCGATACAGCCGGTTTTGATGATGTATCACTACTTGGGGAAGAACGTATTGCCCTAACAAGAAAGGCATTAGATTCGGCTGATTTAGTATTATTGCTCATTGGCGAAAATGACAAATTAGAGAAAGAATGGTTGTCGGAACTATCATCACGTTCAATACCATACATAAAAGTAGCTAACAAAAAAGATTTACATAAGACTGATTATGACGGTGCAATTAACGTTGATGCACTACATAAGACAGGTCGTATGGAACTTGTTGAAGCTATTTTGAGGAAAATACCGACAGAGTTTGCTGCTCAGGATTTCCTAAGAGGATTAGTAAAAGAAGGTGACACCGTACTTTTGGTAATGCCGCAGGACAAACAAGCACCCAAAGGCAGACTTATTTTACCTCAAGTACAAACAATCAGAGCGTTACTTGACCGCGGTTGTACTGTAATCTCGACTATTCCTCAAAGGCTTACAGAGACCTTAAGCAAAATAACTGGTATTCCCGATCTTGTTATTACCGATTCACAAGTGTTTGATTTTGTTGAAAATAACATACCGAAAGAATGTCGTTTGACCTCGTTTTCGGTTCTAATGGCTGCCTATAAAGGTGACATCGACTATTTTATTGAGGGTGCAAAGGAGATTAAAATGCTTAACAAGGAAAGTCGCGTTCTGATTGCTGAAGCGTGTACACACGCCCCTATGTCAGAAGATATCGGACGAGTAAAAATTCCCGGAATGTTACGAAAACTTGCCGGGGATATTACGATTGATATTGTAAGCGGTAAGGATTTTCCTACCAACGTAACCGGCTATGATTTAGTCATTCACTGCGGGGGATGTATGTTTAATCGTCAAATGATTTTAAGTCGAGTTGGAATCTGTAAACGAGATGGAGTCCCAATGACAAATTATGGAATTACAATTGCCTTTCTGAAGGGTATTCTCAATCGTGTTGTGTATTGAGTTTATAGTCAATTCCATACATATCACACAGCGCTTTAAGTTTTTTTGAAGGATTAATCAAATAGATTGTCGCATCATTATTTGACTCAATCAACTTAAAATCATCGTGATGGTCGGTAAAGATATACTCAATTTTAGAATATTCAGGGATTAAATTATTGATAATTTGGACTTTGCGCTCCCCTCTTGTTTCCTGATAATTTTCAATGCTATTGGTTACCGTAGTGCCGGCATCGTAATCAAAATTTAAGATTGATGAAATTTGAGAAACATATTGTTCGGGAGACGCAGACAACAGGACGGTTAATATATTAGTACTTTGAAAATCACGGATTTTTTTTATCAGATCGGAATTCATACGACTAACAATCTGATTGGCAAAGACAAAATAGTCATCAGAGGAAAGATAGTTGTCAGCTATCAGCATTATCCTGAATTTTACAGAACCTCTTAATTTCAATCTAAGTACTTGAAGGATAAAGTTATATACAACAATTATAACAAACAAATAATTACCTGATTTAAATAGCTTTTTAGTCAAAAACCAGATAAATCGATTAAAGGAACTCCCCTTTATTAAGGTACCGTCAAGATCAAATACAGCTATTTTGCATCTCTCGCCCATGGAAATCGGAGAATAATATTTTTAAACAAATTATAATGGGGGGTGACCTTTGGATTATCTATTGTAACTGTCAGAACTGCAGTCTTAAAATTAACATTATTCAGTTCATTCAAAATAGATAAAAGTGTTTTACCCGTATCAATAGCGTCATCTACAATCAGTATATTTTGACAACGAGCAGGTATAATTACTTTTATAAAACAAGTTTTTTCAAATGGTACTACCCTCTTAATTTTAAGTGATATAATCCTTAAACAATTTAATAGTCCTATCGGGAAATATCGTAGTATTTGAAAAGAAGCAAAGTTTCTATTCTTCTTATTAACACCAACATGGATTAACTCAATTGAGTTGTCGTTATAAAGTCGAGAAAGTTCTTTACAAATTATTTCAGCCGGTTTAAGTCCTCCATTGAGAACTGCTAAAATACAATCGGGATGATATGCTGATTCATAAACCTCGTAAGCCAAACGACTACAAAGTTCATGTAACTCATTAATATCAACTGTTTTTACGAGCATTTCATCGCAAATTTTAAAATTGGGATTCCACTTAGGGCTAAAACAGCTCCTAATCTATTTTTCATACGGGCATTGCTATCCTTTAAAGCCATTGGAACTAATTGTTTTATTTCATTTATAATAAGTGACTTATTGTTAATATCTAATTTCAGACCATTCTTATAGCATCGTTTTAAAATATTCATTAATGCACTAAAACGTCGATGAATCAAAGCCTTTTCAAGGATAGGATATTTTGGGAACAAATCTTGGCGCAGTTTTTCGGTAACATACAATAAATCAAGATGTTTTCTTGAATTATCACACATAAATCCATCATGATTTCTTCGATAATAATATAATCGACCGTCAATTTTAGCTATTTTGTTGGCTTTCAAATAGATTTCAGGTAAAAATAATAAATCCTCATATCTAATTCCCGGTGCAAATTGACTATCTTTAAGCAGATTACAATCAATTAATTTGGCAAATAGAGCTGAATCAAATCCTTTCTTTTGATAAAGCATATTACTTACAGCATTGATTGGCGAAAGCACTTTGGGGAGATTGTCGCCTTTACTTAATTCTTTCAGTGATAATGTATAGTTTGCCAAAACGATTTCAGCACCTGTAATTTCATTGATTTTAAGCATCCGCTCAATCAGTTCCGGTGCCATTATATCATCTGAATCAATAAAAGAGATATGGCGTCCAATGGCAAGTTCTATTCCTTTATTTCTTGCCACTGAAACGCCATAATTATTTTCAAGGCTAATGAATTTTATCCGATTGTCAATAGACGCATATTGTTCTATAATTTTAGCGGATATGTCGGTCGAACCGTCATTGACGATTATAAGTTCAAAATTTGTATATGTTTGAGCTAAAACCGATTCAATTGCTTGTGCAACAAACCGTTGACCATCCTTAACCGGCATTATAATACTGACAACCGGATTTGGCTCATCAGCCATATTCAATATCAATTATATTTAATTGGCATTGAAGCCGGAGATTCATTGTTAACTCGGTCGAGTGCTGTTACAAAGATAATGCTTCCTTTGAGTGATTCAGGTAATGTAAACGAAGTCTCACGAGTAACCCCAAGAATATTTTCCGCATTGTTAATAGCAGAAGTATTTGAGCTATCAGCCTTATAAACAACATATTGAATAACATCTTGTGCTGTTCCTTTAGCTTTATGTCCATTCCAAAAAACAACTCCATTTTTTATTTTAATGCCATTTACAGGTTCAGGCTTAACAGAGCTTATCCATGGGTATGAAGGTACGAGCGCAATGGTTGACTGAAGATCGTTTGCGAGAGAGTCAGCAACTCCGAGCATATTACGAGTGATGAGATAGCCGGGCCACCAGCAGTTACCTTGAACATTTTCAAGCTGACGAGACAATTCGACTTTATGGCGCAATTGTGATTTCTCGGTAGATGGAACAAGGTCGGGGGTCTTCATGGTTGCAGAAATGTCCTGACCATAATACATGTGGCGACCATTGGCATTTTTATTCCACCAGTGAGCAAGTTCAAGTGATGAAGCACGCTTATTTTCAAGAGTCCAATACAACTGCGGCAACATGTAGTCTACCCATCCATTACGAGTCCACAAGAGAACATCAGCATACAAATCATCATAGTTCTGCAAGCCGTTAGTTTTACTTCCGGTCGGATCAGACGATTCGTTACGCCAGATACCAAAAGGACTGATACCAAAACGAACCCAAGGTTTGATTTGAGAAATTGTATTGTGAATCTCACTAATCAAGAGGTTAACATTTTCACGACGCCAGTCGTCAAGCGACATGTCATTACCATATTTCTGATATGATTTACTGTCGGGAAATTCTTGTCCGGCAACAGGATAGGGATAGAAATAATCATCCATGTGAATTGCATCAACATCATAATTATTCAGTATGTCGGCAACTACATTGCAGATAAATTCACGGTTTTCGGGTAACCCCGGATCAAAATATTTTGCACCATTAAAAGTCACGAAACGCCAAGGTTCCTTATAAATAAGATGATTTTTAGGTAAAACATCTTTTGCCGAAGTTGTTACACGATAAGGATTTAACCACGCGTGGAGTTCCATACCTCTCTTATGACATTCTTCAGTCATAAACTGCAAAGGATCCCAATAAGGCGAGGGTGCTTTGCCGTTTGTACCGGTTAAAAACTTACTCCAAGGTTCATATTTAGAGTTGTAGAATGCGTCAGCAGTCGGACGTACCTGAAATACAACAGCATTCACTCCTGTCATCTGGAGAGAATCAAGCAACGAAGTCAAGTAAGCCTTGTTTTGCTCAGTTGTTTGACGTGCATACTGGGGTTGGTGGACAGTATGAATCCACGCACCTCTAAACTCGTGTTTGGGGTTAACTCCCCACATTGTTGCCGTAGCTAATAGCCCTAAAGCAAACAGAAATTTAAACTTCATATATAATAATGATTAGATTATTTTAAGCGTCATCGTCGTCATCGACATCATCAAAATCAAAGTCCCATCCTGAATCAAATGCTTCTTCGGTGAAACGAGCCAATTCTCGTCCTTCACGTTTAGTTGGGCGTCCAAGTCCTTTCCGACGGTCAACGAATCCGTTGATTTTTACAATCTCAAGCAAATCAAGTTCAGACTGTGGCGTTAAATTTTCCATATAATCAGGAACAAGCTTGGCTCCAAGGCGATTTTCAGTCAGTCCTTTTACCTTAAAAGAATATGTTACCGGCGATTTTCGCACATTGACTATGTCGCCGACTTTTATTGTACGCGATGGTTTCGCTATTACTTGATTTTCGCCAAGCGTAACACGCCCCTTTTTACAAGCTTCCGTAGCAAGGGTGCGAGTCTTGAAAATTCTCATAGCCCATAACCATTTATCAACTCGAACTTCTTGAGGCATAGATTATTTGTTATTAAAATCACACATGGCAGTCTGGATACCTGCGAGACAAAATGTTTTAATGGCATCAATAGCCACATCAATCCTTATAGGCAACTTCTGACGTTCATCGAGCGAAAAACTGCCAAGAACATATTCTATTTGACGTCCACGCGGGAAATCATTCCCAATGCCAAATCTAAGACGGGGATATTCGTCGGTTCCAAGCATCTGAGCTATATTCTTCAAGCCATTGTGACCTGCATCACTCCCCTTTGGCTTAATTCTAATTGCACCGAAAGGTAATGCCAAGTCATCGACAATAACCAGAATATTATCAATGTCGATTGATTCTTTTTCAACCCAATAACGAACAGCATTGCCGCTCAAATTCATGAATGTAGACGGCTTCAGTAATATCAACTGTTTATTTTTGAGTCTCATGCGGGCAATATCGCCATAACGTTCTGTTGAAAAAGAAGTATTGGATGCCTCGGCAAAGGCATCCAATACTTTAAATCCGATATTATGGCGAGTATCACGATATTCATCGCCGATATTACCAAGCCCTACGATTAAATATTTCATAGGGGTATTATATCAATATTTCAAATTTATTTACCTGCGGCAGCTGCAGCAGCGGCACCACGAGCAGCACGAGTGAGCTGAACAGCACAAACAACCGCATTCTTAGCGTTAACGAGTTCAAGACCATCAAAGTGGAGATCCCCGATTTGAAGAGTTTTGCCAAGACCAAGGTTGTCAACATTGATAACAACACGTTCGGGGATATTGGTGTAAGGTGCTTTAACTTTGATTTTCTTCATAGAAAGAGTAAGTTTACCACCAGCTTTAACACCCTCGGCGTGACCTTCGAGCTGAACGGGAACTTCCATAACGACAGGTTTCTTGTCGGTTACTTCGAGAAGATCGATGTGAAGAATTGAATCTTTAACGGGATGGAACTGAATTTCTTTTAAAACAGCCATTTTGGTTTCTCCGTTGAAAGACAACTCGATAGCAAAGATATCAGGAGTGTAAATGAGTTTGCGAACTGCGTCATTGTTAACCACGAGATCAGTAGTGATCATTGCTTTACCGTTGCCGATTTCTACGATTTTTTGACCGGGAGCCAATTTTACGTTTTTACCTGCTTCGATGATTTCACCACCGTTAAGAACTACAGGGATAAGACCTTCGTTACGAAGAGCTTTAGCAGCTTTTTTGCCGAGCTCTACACGAGGACGGGCTTCAAGTTTAAATGTTTTCATTTGTTTTTTAATTGTGTTACTCAAAATTAAGTGAATTAGTGCTCCTTAATTTCCCATCACACGGGATTGCTAAAAAGCGGTGCAAAGTTACTGTTTTTTTATGTAATTATCAATTTTTTCAGATGTTAATTAACTTCATCCACAAAAAAACAGCAAAAATTTGCATTATTTTGTCATTTCAGTAATAATCGATTTGATTTTCTCAGCGAGTGACTCAGCTTCATTCATTGTATGGGCTTCAGAATAAATACGGATGATTGGCTCAGTATTTGACTTGCGGAGATGAACCCATGAGTCGGCAAAATCAATTTTCACGCCATCTATATCTGTGATTTTTTCACCTGCAAAACGCTGTTTAACAGCTTCGAGAATTTTATCAACATTAATCTCGGGTGTTAATTCGATTTTTGATTTAGCGATTGAATAAGCGGGATATTGTTTTTTTAGTTCGCTAACCTTTTTGCCACTCTTAGCCAAAAGTGTAAGGAACAGCGCAACGCCAACGAGAGCATCGCGACCATAGTGAGAAGCGGGATAGATTACGCCACCGTTACCTTCACCACCAATAACCGCTCCGGTTTCTTTCATTTTGGTAACCACGTTAACTTCGCCGACAGCCGAAGCGTTGTATTCACAACCATGAGCAGCTGTCACGTCACGCAAAGCGCGTGATGAACTGAGATTGCTTACAGTAGCACCGGGAGTTTTTGAGAGAATATAATCAGCAACAGCCACGAGTGTATATTCTTCAACAAACATTTCGCCGTTTTCCATCACAATTGCAAGGCGGTCAACATCGGGGTCAACAACAAAACCGACATCAGCTTTGGAATTTTTCATCAATGATGAAATTTGAGTGAGGTTTTCGGGAATCGGTTCGGGTGTATGTGCAAAGTGACCTGTCGGTTCACAGTTTAATTCGATTATATTTTTGACACCAAGTCGACGTAAAAGTTCAGGAATTACAACACCGCCAACCGAGTTAACGGCATCGACAGCCACTGTAAAGTCAGCTTTTGAAATAGCTTCGACATCAACGAGGTCAAGATCAAGAACTTTATCGATATGACGACGTGTATATGTTTCATTTACATATTCATGACCAAGCTCATCAACCGAAACAAACTGATATTCTTCAGTTTCGGCAATACGAAGTACTTCTTTACCTTGAGCGTCATTAAGGAATTCGCCGTCTTTATTAAGCAATTTAAGTGCATTCCACTGCTTAGGATTGTGAGAAGCTGTGAGAATGATTCCTCCACAAGCCCCCTCTTCAACCACAGCAATCTCTGTAGTAGGAGTTGTTGCGAGACCGATGTTAATAACATCAAAGCCCATTGCTACGAGTGTTCCAACAACAATATCATTTACCATTTTGCCTGAGAGACGAGCATCTCTACCAACGACAATAAGGCGAGAACGGCAATCGGTTGTTTTTTTTATAAATGCAGCATAAGCTGCTGTAAATTTCACAATATCCAATGGGCTGAGACCATCACCCGGACGACTTCCGATGGTTCCGCGGATACCAGAGATAGATTTTATCAGTGACATGCTTTTATATGGTTAAATTGGTTTACTAAAATGTAACTAAATTTATACAGCCGGTTTATAATAGCTTATATTATAAAGGAATGGGGTAACTAATGCGATTTCAGATACAAAGCCATATTGTGATTTCAATACAATATTAACTTTAGCATTATAATTCAGATATGTCATAGGTAGCTGAATACCCATGCCATATTGAGATGATGCGGTTATACGGTAGTTGTTAAGTCTGAACCACGTTGGTTCGCTTTCCATATTATTGGCATTTCCGCCACCGTTAGGAAGAGTGTCGGAGTTTGCATAATCGCCCAAGTCATAACGAATATAACGGAAATATACGACATCGTCATCAACCGGACGTTCACCATCGCCGCGGTCAAGAACCTGCATATATACGTTCCCTTCTTCATCCATACGATAGAATGGTGCATCGGGACCGATTTCAAACGCTGAGTCAGCCGGCACTTCATTCACGACCCGTTGATTTGCCAAGAAAGCATTAATGTTTACCTTTTCGTCATTAAGGAGTTCGGAATAACTCTTGCTATCGTTGCAAGCGATAAACGACACTGATGCAAAAACTGTCGCAATTACTCCAAGAATCATTCTTCCGTTTATTTTCTTCATTTTTATATTATCTCTTATTATTTAGCTTTAATTAAAAACATATTTATCAAAATCGGCCATTGCTTTTTCAAATGTAGCAATAGCTTCTTCCATTGTTCCGTTAAATTCACCTCCGGCTGCATTCTTATGACCTCCCCCATTAAAATATTTTGAACACATTTCATTAACGGGGACATCACCTTCAGAGCGGGTAGATACTTTCACATATCCGTCAGCCTGACGCAGATAAACAACATAGTGAATTTCAGGAACCGATAACGGGACATTAACAAGTCCTTCAGTCAAACCGGGCTGAAAATTAAATTTTTCAAGATCTTCTTTATCCAAAACCATTAACGCAGCATGATGGTCAGGGTAAAAATAAGTTCGCTCACTAATAGCGTATCCGTTTATCTTTAATTGATTGATTGTTTTTGTATTGAATGCCTTTTTGTAAAGTGAATCTTTATCCACTCCCCTTTTAAGAAGTTCGGCAATTACAATATATATATCGGGATCTTGACTATTGTATGAAAAGTTTCCGGTATCTGTCATCATGCCGGTGTAGATACATGATGCCACATCTTTATCGACCAACCTGAGCCATCCAAGTTGGCATATCACTCTAAAAAGCAACATACAGGTTGATGACACTTCGGGATGAGAGATTATGACATCGGCATCAATTTCAGGATCTAAATGATGATCTATCAATATTTTATGAGCCTTTGAATTTACAAGTGACCCCTCTAGTCTATCAATGCGATAGGGTGCATTAAAATCGAGGCAAAATATCAAATCAGCTTCTTTAAAAAGCAGACGGGCAAATTCTTCATGACGAGTTGCAGCTACGACCTCTTTTACGCCCGGAATAAACGTCAAAGAGTTTGGAACCTGATCGGGAGTAACTACATGTACCTTCTTTCCCATTTCCGATAAAATTTGGCAAAGAGCGGTAGACGAACCGAGCGCATCCCCATCAGGAGCAAGATGACAGGTAATGACAATATTATTTGCCATTCGAGTCAACTCGTCTATTTTCTTGATTTTATCGGCTTTAATTATTGGAGTAAGCATATAGTTATCTAATATTATGCAAAATTAATGATAAATATGAAATTATACTGATATTTGTATCTAAAAAAGTTTAAAAATAAAAACAAATCCATCTTTAACACATAAATATCGGTCAAAGATGGATTTTTGTTATAATTTGTGATGGGACGAGGTGTCAATCTTCAGTCCCTCTGGTCTTGGCTTTTGATTTTGTTTTAGAGGTAGAAGTTTCAAGGTCTTTTTCTTCTTTCAAATCGACTTCATTCTTGTCTTTATCAATAATGCGATATTGCAGATAGGCAAGCGATTGGTCAGGCAAAATTTTGAACGAGCCACCAATCTGGAATTTCCATCGACGTGCGAGCGAAATAAATCCTTTCTTTAAATAGGCATCAACAAATGGGTGAACATACACGATGAAGTCTTTAATAGACAAGTCGTTGACCATATAGTCTATTTTCTCGCGCAAAGTATCTGTAAACAACAACGAGGGCTGAACTTCACCTTTCCCATAACAAGACGGACATGTCTCGGTTGTTACGATATCAAGAGCGGGACGAACACGCTGGCGCGTGATTTGCATTAATCCGAATTTGCTCAGCGGCAGAATGTTATGACGAGCACGGTCATTAGACATGACTTCTTTCATGTGTTCATAGAGCTTTTGACGGTGTTCAGCCTTGTTCATATCGATGAAATCAATTACAATGATTCCACCCATATCACGCAATCGCAACTGGCGGGCAATTTCATCAGCAGCTCTTAAATTCACCTCAAGGGCGTTGCTTTCCTGATCATTGCCGGCTTTAGCTCGATTGCCTGAGTTGACATCTATCACATGAAGTGCTTCGGTATGCTCAATAATAATATAGGCACCAGAACGGAACGATACTGTTTTTCCAAAAGAAGATTTTATCTGTTTGGTTATATTGAAGTGGTCAAATATCGGTTGGTCACCGCTATACAATTTGACTATTTCTTTTCGGTCGGGAGCAATTAACGAAACATATTTGTCAATTTGCTCTTTAATTTCAGGGTCATTTACATAAATATCTTCAAATGTAGGGCTGAAAATATCGCGTAATACCCCGACAATGCGGCTTTCTTCTTCAAAAATCAGTGATGGCACCTCTGCTTTTTGAGCTTTCTCAATTGTTGATTCCCAACAATGAAGCAAAGTTTTGAGTTCGTTGTTCAATTCCGCAACCTTTTTCCCTTCAGCTGATGTGCGTACAATCACTCCAAAATTTTTAGGGCGGATTGATTCAACGAGTTGACGCAAGCGAACTTTTTCTTCGCTTGTCTTAATTTTCTGGGAAATAGATATTTTGTCGCTAAACGGAATCAGGACAAGGTAACGGCCTGTAAATGTTATTTCGGTTGTCAAGCGAGGACCTTTAGACGAAATCGGTTCTTTGACAATCTGAACAAGTAATTCCTGACCTGCCGTCAAATGATCAGGTATAGCGCCGTGTTTGTCAATCTCAGGTTTCAGCTTCATTTTAGAAAGCTGTGGCACTTTCTTTTTATCAGAAAGCAGCTCCGAGACAAACTCAGCGTAAGACGAAAATCTTGAGCCAAGATCTAAGTAATGTAAAAACGCATCTTTATCATAGCCCACGTTGACAAAAGCGGCATTTAATCCGGGCATAAGTTTCTTAACTTTAGCCAGATAAATGTCACCGACAGCATAAGCCAGATTACGTGACTCTTTCTGCAGAGAAACGAGCCGCGAATCTTCAAGAAGCGCAATCGACACCTCTGATGACTGAACATCAACAATTAGTTCACTCTTCATTGGACTTAGATCGTGTGTAACCGGTTAAACAATAAGTTAATAATTAAAAAGTAATAAAACACGCAAAGAACAAACTATCATCGGTGTTAATCTTGTTAATCATCCCGCATGAAAGTTTGTTCTTGTATGGCGTTATTGTCTTTAAGAAGTATTATTTCTTCTTATGACGATTCTTTCTTAAACGTTTTTTACGTTTGTGAGTAGCCATTTTATGGCCTTTTCTTTTCTTTCCGCTGGGCATCGTGGGTGAAAATTAAAGGATTAATAATAGGATAAACTATCAGCGAACTTCTGATTTGAACGCGTCAGATGGTTTGAACGCGGGGATACGATGTTCGGGGATGATGATAGTTGTATTTTTTGAAATATTACGAGCGGTTTTCTCAGAACGAGTTTTGAGAATAAAGCTACCAAATCCGCGGAGATAAACATTTTCACCTTTAGAAAGTGAATCTTTAACTACTTCCATGAATGCTTCAACAGTTTGGAGAACCATTTCTTTGGGAAGACCTTTTGATTTAGAAATTTCGTTTACAATGTCTGCTTTAGTCATATTTTTATATCTTTAGTTGTAAATTGATTAAACGCTTTGATTTGTAGAGTAATAACTCTTATAAAGAGGTCACTCTTTATTTTGCAGTGCAAATATCGTAATTTTTTTTTATATAACAGCTAAATATCTGATAAAATTTTCCAAAATAAACAATAAATCATCAATTTGTGATTCATTTCAGTCTATTTTGACTGTTTTTTCAGTATTTCATTATATCGTTCCGGATCGGTAATGACCGCAACGGCTTCAACAAAAATAGGGTCAAGAGGGTTAACAATACGGCTGTATGTCCCATTTACAAAAAGGTCACGACCAATCAATCCTTTGATATTTGCCTCAAGAGCTTTCTTTGATGTCTCAACTTGCTTCTCTTCCACTTTAATAGAATCATTAATTGCCATTTCTTTGACAGCATCTATCATTTGCGGAGTAACGACAAATTGATTAACAAAGCTGTCTTCATTCTTATATTTAGAGGTAAGCTCCTTTCTATTTTCATCGACATAGTTCATCACAAAACGATTCAAAATTCCTTTTGCAACAATATCTCTATAAAAAGGTGTGACTAATGTCGTGTCGATTGGAACAAATACGTCAGGCATAATACCTCCACCTCCATAGATTGTACGTCCGTTTTTGAGAGTAGTAACTTTTTGAGACTGATCAAAATGGACGCTATCAGCACTTGTAAACTCCCCTGCTTTAAATCTATGATAGATGTCCATTCTATAATCATCTATCTCGTCCCGATTGTAAGGTTTCTGAATCGTACGACCCGATGGTGTGTAATAGCGAGCCACGGTCAATCTAATCATAGAGCCGTCGGGGAACGGAATCGGACGTTGCACAAGACCTTTACCAAATGTACGTCGACCGACAATGACACCACGGTCATGATCTTGAATTGCACCTGACAAAATTTCTGATGCAGATGCCGAATATTGATTAACCATTACAACGAGTCGTCCGTCGGGCATCATACCCGAGCGAGTTGAGCGATATTCTGTAGTTCCGGTGGTACGTGGTGAACGAGTTGAGACAATCATGTCATCCTTTGAAAGAAACTCCTCAGCCATCTCAACTGCCGAATTCATATATCCGCCACCGTTGTCTTCCAAATCAAGGATGAGATGCTTCATCCCCTGCTTCTTCAACTGAGTCATTGCTGTTTTCAGCTCTTTAGGTGTATTTTCAGCAAAATTAGATATACTAATATATCCGACTTCGGGCGAAACCATATATGCGGCAAGCACACTTTCGATAGGAATATCATCCCTGATGATTCGGAATTGTATAGGCTCTTTAACTCCACGACGAAGGACGGTGACATTTACCGGTGTCCCCTTAGGACCTCTCAAAATATTCAAAACCGATGAATTTTTACGTTTGGCACCGGAAATTGTCGAATCGTTTGCTGTTAAGATGCGGTCACCGGGAAGCAGTCCTACTTTTTCAGAGGGTCCACCAACTACAGTCTGGATAACCCTAAGTGTATCATCCAACATATTAAACTGTATTCCAATACCACTAAAGCTACCATCAAGTGGTGTTGTAAGTTCCTTTGTCTCCTCCGCATCAGAATATAACGAGTGGGGGTCGAGCGTTTTAAGCATGGCAACAATCGCCTCCTCGACAATTTTATTTTCATCAACGCTATCGACATATAAATTGGTTATGATTCGTTCGGCAGCCTGTAGTTTAGAAAGATTATTAAACTGAGCCGACACTAAGATTGGCATAAGAGCAACAACTCCAGCCAAAAATACATTTTTTATTTTATTCATTTTATTGTTTATCAGATGGTAAAAAATTAGTGATATCGGCTCCAAAACGTTCCAATTCCCTAACGATTGAAGATGAAACCGCACCATGTTCGGGAAGCGAGAAGAACAGAATAGTTTCCAATCCGCTGATTTTACGGTTAATATCAGCTATATTTCTTTCATATTCAAAATCGGCCACACTTCTGATTCCTCTAACTATGTATCGGGCATTTACTGCCCGGCAAACATCCACTGTCAAACCGGTATAGGCAACGACTTCGACATTATTGAACCGATACAGTGATTTTTTTATAGCTTCTACACGTTCATCTATTGTTGCAGTTATATCTTTATCAGTATTATAACCAACAGCCACATACAGCTTGTCAAACAAACCAACCGAACGTTCAACTATTGAGTAGTGTCCTATCGTGAATGGATTGAACGAGCCTGGGAATACGCCTATACGAACTTCTTTATTACTCATTTTATAAATTAAGAGATTTGAGAATCATCTTCGATAATCAAATTATCGATGATAAAGTTTTGTCGCTCAGATGTATTTTTACCCATATAGAATTCAAGCAACCAAGATATTGCATCGTCTTTGCGCAAAGAAACGCGATCGATTCTCATATCAGGACCGATAAAATCACGGAACTCGTCAGGCGAAATCTCACCAAGTCCTTTAAATCGTGTTATCTCAGCATTTGAGCCTAACTTTTCTAAAATATCAATTCGCTCCTGGTCAGAGTAACAATAATATGTATCTTGTTTTGACTTTTTAGCTGTTTTATTTTTGTCGCTACGACGAGTCGCCGACTTGTCTCTGACTCTAAATAAGGGTGTTTGAAGTACATAAACGTGCCCGGCTTTAACCAAATCGGGACAGAACTGCAAGAAATAAGTCATCAAAAGCAAACGGATATGCATTCCATCGACATCGGCATCGGTTGCGATAATCACCTTATTATATCGTAAATCATCAAGTGATTCTTCGATATTCAAAGCAGTACGCAAACTTGAAAATTCTTCGTTTTTATACACTTCAGCCAATGGTAATCCGTATGTATTCAACGGTTTACCACGAAGAGAGAACACAGCCTGAGTCTCGACATCACGAATCTGCGTTATAGTTCCGGCTGCCGAGTTACCCTCAGTAATAAATATAGAAGTGGCAAGTTTTTTTTCTTCATCACCCTTGTTATCACTGAAATGGAGAGTGCAGTCTGATAGTTTTTTATTATAAACCAACAGCTTTTTGGTTTTTTCTTTAGACTGTTTTGTTACAGCCGACATAGCCTTTCTATCACGTTCATTACGTTGAATTTTCTTCAATATAACATCAGCGATCTCAAGATTACGATGCAGATAATTATCAAGTTCTTTTTTTACAAAATCACCGATAAATTTCTGTACTGTTGGTCCATCGGGACTCATATTGCTTGAACCAAGACGAGTTTTTGTCTGAGATTCAAAGTTAGGTTCTTCAACTTTGATAGAAATTGCAGCGACGATACCGGTGCGTGCATCAGAATATTCAAAAGATTTATTGTAATAATCTTTTAATGTGCGTGCAACCGATTCCTTGAATGCAGTAAGATGAGTTCCTCCTAATGGCGTAAACTGTCCGTTTACAAACGAATAGTATTCTTCTCCATATTGGTTACAATGGGTAAATGCGATTTCAATATCATCTCCCCTCAAGTGAATTGCAGGATAAAGCGGGTCGTTTGACATATTTTCACGCAACAAGTCAAGCAAACCATCACGCGAAATCATTTTTACACCGTTATGAACAATTACAAGACCGATATTCAGGAATGTATAGTTCTTTAATTGCTGAACAATGTATTCATCTCTGTAGCTGTAATCTTTAAATATTGTACCATCGGGAGTAAATGAAACAAAAGTTCCATTTGGTTGATCAGTAGGCAAAACGCCGGAATCATTTACGAGTTTACCTTTCTCAAACTCAGCACGGCGCATTTGCCCCTCACGGTAACTTATAATGGTAAACTTCGACGAGAGCGCATTAACTGCTTTGATACCTACACCGTTCAATCCAACAGACTTTTTAAAAGTCTTTGAATTGTATTTTGCACCGGTATTCATCACAGATGCAGCTTTTATAAGGCTACCCAATGGAATACCGCGACCATAGTCCCTTACAGTAACGGTTATATCGTTAACATCAACTTCGATTTTCTTGCCATTACCCATCATAAACTCGTCAATCGAGTTGTCAATCACCTCTTTAAGCAATACGTATATGCCATCATCAGATGCCGAACCATCTCCAACTTTGCCGATATACATACCGGGTCTTAACCTGATATGAGTTTCCCAACTGAGAGTTTGAATGGCATCTTCGCCATACTCTACAGGTGTCGGATTGTTAATATTTTCGTTGTTTTCGATAATTGATTCGTTGATTTCTGACATATTGACAGGCGTTGCAGTTAAATCTATATTAAGTTTTATCTTGCAAATTTACAAAATATTTTTGGAAAAACAAGAAGCCAACAACCACGTTCCGCGTTTGAATTTTTTATGTAAATTAAAGATTAATTTTACACAGAAATCCGGCAGCTTATAGTAGTTCATTGCCCTTTCCAACTGTTGATTTGCCAAATCATTCAGTTGGGCACGACTAAATTCGGCGGCTAAAATCGCCCGTCGATATTGAATCCATCCGATTTTTTCAGGAATATGGTTTAATATCAAATCTTCTACAGAATCAAGAGCATTAATCCATTTTTCAGGTTCTTCTTGATACCCCGAACCGGTAATTGACAGCCTTGTAAAATTCACGTTAATTGTTCGTGTATAATCAAGTTTAAGCTTCTCCATTTTAGGATTTTGCAACAGTATTCTTACACCAAGTTCTAAATCGGTCCATGCACTTAATGACTCATTCCACCCACCCGCTTCATTGAATAAGGATGTGCGAGCGACATATCTCTGAGTAGATAATGCGCCATGCACGAGATGATTAAACCAAACATTCGACGATTTAAAAATGCGTTTATGTTTGCCTTTACCTGTAAAATTAACATCCCATCCGATTATATCGGTCTGAGACTTAACCAACTTATCAATCAGGACATCAAGGAATCCGGGCATCATTCTATCATCCGAGTCAAAAAACATAACATACTCCGTGTCAGCCTCATTTAATCCACAATTTCGGGCACCGGAAACACCTTTAACATCGGTAGTTATTAATTTTACATCAATCCACGGATGATTTGGTATCCACGCTTTAACAATCTCAACAGTATAATCTGAAGATTTATCATCAACAACAATTACTTTAAAATTCCCATAAAAACTTTGTATCGCCAAGGAATTGAGCGCTTTCAATATAAGACGCTCCCGATTATAAACCGGGATAACTATCGTTAGTATGTGGTATTTATCCATTGTTTCATTGCAAAGATAGGAATAAAATCTTGATTAATTATTTAAAATGTTTTATTTTTATTCAGTTTACAGATTGATACCACACATAAAACATTGTAATTTCAAATAGTTATCCAATATATGTTATTTATAAATATACCTATAAACTAATATTTATAACCGGATGAATAAAAATGAGAAAAATATAAATAATTTTTGATGATAATTGCTATTTAAATTAAATTAATACTTATCTTTGCAACATAAAATAAAACAATATAAACCTCTCATTAATTAAGCCTATGGGATTTTTCAGTTCTTTGAATGATCAAATAATGCCATTCACTTTTTTGTGTATTACCTCATTCTTCTCGCTTACTAACCCACTTGGGACAATGCCACTATTTTTGAGCATGACCCAAAATTTAGATGATGGCGAGCGTCGAAAAATTGTAAAAAAAGCTACAATAATTTCATTTATTATTTTAGTCTCGTTTACAATCGGAGGACAGGTCCTATTCAAGTTCTTTGGTATTTCGGCAAACGGATTTAGAGTTGCCGCCGGCATAATCATTTTGAAAATTGGTTTTGATATGCTGCAGGCTCGTTATTCAAGTGTAAAACTGAGAGATGACGAAGTATCATCTTATGCTGAAGATATTACAATCACACCACTTGCTATTCCAATGCTTTGTGGTCCGGGAGCAATTGCTAACGGAATGGTACTTATGGATCAGGCAGCCGGATCATGGATAATGAAGTCAATTGTAATCGGAAGCATAGCCTTGATTTACGTCATTGCCTATATTGTTTTGACGGCATCAGTTCGTTTAACCAAGTTCTTGGGTGAGACTGGCAATAATGTAATGATGCGTTTAATGGGTATGATCATCATGGTAATCGCTGTTGAAATTTTTGTAGCGGGCGCTAAGCCAATCATTGTCAATATCATTCAAGCCGCAGCCCAATAAATCTATATACATAAGGCATAAAAAAACAGGCTCTAAAATAGAGCCTGTTTTTTATGATTGAAAGTAAAGATTTACTTATTTTACTTTATCATTAAGTTCGCTACCGGGTTTGAATTTGATAACGTTGCGAGCAGGAATTTTGATAGCTTGTTTTGTGCGAGGATTGATACCTGTACGTGCTTCTTTCTTAGCAACAGAGAAAGTACCAAAACCGATAAGAGTTACTTTGTCTTTGGCAGCGAGTGATTCAGATACTGCTTCAAGAGTAGCATCAAGAGCGCGTTTAGCGTCTGCTTTTGTAAGACCACCTTTTTCAGCAATGGCATTTACTAATTCAGTCTTGTTCATAACTATAATTATTTTAATTGGTTTATATAATTTTTGGCAAAGATAACGTAAAATTTTATATTTTGGTATTTTTTCTAAAAAAAAATCGTACAAAATTGCTAAAAACATTAAAAAAGTACCCTATAACGGTCTTTTTTACTATAACATACGGCTCCAACGGTTAAAATTACACATACTTTCAAGTCGATTCTCAACATCATCATTCAGAATAGAAAAGAAATCGTGCCCGGTAGCTTCTTCAACTTCATCGACGCTTACGGCTGCCGGTTGCATTCCACCGATTACTTTTGCGTTGGGCATAATAAAACCGATTGCCACGGGTTCTTCTCTATATGGGGATAATACAACTTTGAAAAATCTTTTGGGTACCGCTACCCTACTGTCTCCAATATATTCGGTTATCGAGTCGGTAAGAATTGGTCCACATATTATAATAATAGCACTGTCATTTTTTGCTCTTACCCTACATTTTTCTTCAAGCGACTTCCATGTCCCTCTATTAAGATCGGGAGCTTGAGGGCATATATTAGTAAGATAAAATGTTTGACGCATTGCTTCGGGATCCCATTTCATATCGCCTGCAGGAGCCATGTGCCCTCTATCATAGCCCGAATAACTGTAGTCCCATGTATCGGGACAACCTATGACCGATTCATCGCAATAGAATTTTTCTTCTCGCAATGCATCTCCACCGGTTTCGTGTGCAGTCAGTTCCCATGCAACCCAGTTCGGGATATGAAGTCGGCGATTAAACGAGACTGTCATACCTTTATAATATATCAATTCCTCTTCAAGTGCAGGATTGGTAACCACCTGCTGTAACATCTCGGCAGGATTATCAATATTAGAATTATGGGATTCATCTTTATTCTCACATGCCGACAAAATTTCGCATGAGAAATAGGCTGAAACAGACAATACAATCAATATAATTAAGGATTTCATTCCTTTAAATTTCATTTTCCCTCGTTTATTTTTTTTCATTTTTACTATAAATATTATTTACCATCATCAACGGTAACAATTTTGTTTTCAAGCGGAAACCAAAGGAATCCACGAACATTCTTTTCGCCTGATTCTCTAATTCGATTAACATAATCTTGAACCTGAGCCGTATATTTCTTTTCTATCGAGCCAAATTTATAATCAATGATGTCAACATTCCCTTCTTTAGTCCAAACAATTCGGTCGGGACGAGTATGTATTGTATCATGCGATGCAATATTACGCTCCATAACAACACGATCGAAGTCTTCGAACCACGCTGAAACATGCTCGTCAGCAACTGCTTTAGAAAGAATATCAATTCGTTTATCAATCATCTCACTGTCAAGACCGGCTTTTTGTCCTTCCTGACGACATCTGAACGAAATATCATCTTTTGAATAGACTCCTTTTAGAACTTCGTGCATAAATGTACCCATTTTTCGTGCGTTTTCAGGGGCTACATTCTCTTTTTCAGTCGTAACAAGGAATAGTTTTTTACTATTGTCAAAGACTTGATAAGACGGCATTTCAATAGAATTTCGCTTTGACAAACTTTCTTTTTCGGAAGTTGATGCATAATAAGATCCATATTCAAAAATACCATTATTTTCATCAAGATAATCGGCAAGCGGGGTTACAAGGTGATCCATTGATTTATCGAGGCACTCACGATCCATATAATCTGACAATGTTTCTCTTGTCAAATTACTTATTATATTATAAATGTCATTCATCTCGCTTTCTCCATTCTTCATCGCAATGACAAACAATTCTTGTTTAGCACGAGTGAATGCGACATAATATGTATTTATTGAATCGATTAGATGTTTGCTACTCTGCAAGTTATATGAACTTTCAAAAGGAGTTCCGGATAATTGTTTTTTACTGAGTTTCGTCGGGAAAATCGGAGGAATGATCTCATCAGGTATCCCATTAAGAGAAACACTATCAATCCAATAAAGTTTATCATCAACTGTTTTAGGCTTCTTACCGGCATAAGGGATAACGACACATTTAAATTCCAAGCCTTTAGACTTATGAATTGTTGAAATTGTCATTGCATCTCTCGATTCGGGAGAATCAACCTTAAATCTATATCCGTTTAAATCCCACCATTTCAAGAATGAATACAAATCTCCTTGATTTCGAGACAGATAGTCTTTAACAACATCTTGAAACATTGTTATGAACAATGTATTTTCAACCCTCATATCTTCGGGTAACAAAAGTATTGCCCTATCAATTAATGATAAAAGATCATTAACACTATTCTTCAAAGGATTTAATCGATATATTTCTCCGGTTAAATTACTATCATCTACAGCTTTTATCAGTGCGTCTCCAAGTTTTTCTTTACGATCATTAGTGTAATCATCTATTTTGGTTGATGTTAAGTTCAATTCAAAACGATGATGCAGCTTTAGAGAATCAGCCCGGGAATATTTTTTTGAAGCCTCAGAGTCATCAGCCTGCAAATCAGCTGAACGACTGTTGAGCTTCAATATATTGACTAAAAGTTTAATCGCCGGTGATGAGTTTAATGATACAGCCTCGTTTGAAATAATTTTGAACTTAGGCAGTTTAGGTTGCACACCCGGCTCTGATTTCATTGCATTTAATAATGCCTCTGTAATCGTCTGCCCCTCTTCATTCTTTCTTATCAAGATTGCTATGTCACCCGGCTTGTATACTTTAAGCAGCTCTGAAATTGTTTCAATAGCAAGTTGAGTTGCATCGTCAGTAAATTCAGAATTGCTTTGTGATTCTAAAAATCTAAAAGTCACTTTTCCCGGTTGCACACCTTCTTTTTCAGGAATATCTTGAATAACTTTTTTATAAGCATTGTTATTGCCAAGTTGAGCGGAGTTATCCAATGCGTTTCCAAGCGCAAAAAACAGAGAATTATTAAATCTGATGACATTCTCGGAACTACGCCAATTGACATTTTCCGACAATTTATTTCCCCGTAATTCAACCGGTTGGTCTTGACTTTCGATATCGGTTTGAGCATCAGAGCCGAGCAACTCAGGTTCGGCATTTCTGAATCGGTAAATACTTTGTTTCTCATCACCGATTATCAAATCGTCATATCCTTTTGAAAGACTTTCGACAAGCAATGGCATCATATTTCGCCATTGCATCTTAGACGTATCCTGAAATTCATCAATTAAATAATTATTGAGTTTCAAGCCCATACGTTCATAAATGAACGGCGTCGGACTTCCATCAATAATTCCGTTTATCAATTCGTTTGTATCAGAGAGCATTATAATATTCCGCTCACGACAATACTCTCTCATCGATTTAACAACAATGCTCAAAAGCCCGGTCAAGCAAATATTTTTCTTCATAATATTTGCGGTCTTAAGCATTATATTATTACGAACAACCGTTTGGGCGAGATTTTTTCCGCTCTCTTTGAGAGTTAAAGGAATATCAGGAGCTTTACCTAAATTTTTATTGCTCTTTTTAAAGACTTTATTTTCATCTTCAGCCGCCTTCTGAATAGTAACATTCGGGTCATCAATTTGACCGGCTATCCATTTATTCAGCCATTCGGGTTTCAGGTTACTAAATCCATCGACTCCAAGATTATTTATATCGCTAAGAAAATTTTCAGCTTTTGTCTTTATTTCGTTTTTAATATTTGAAATATATTTACCGAGTGCTTTTTCAAATGCTTTTAATTTCTCAGGATGTTCAAGATAAGGCATCATTTCGTTGGCTCGCAAAATATATTCTTCATTAATCAATGAATTAATATCTTCAACAAGTGTTGAGAAAAGTGATGATTCGCGATTGAAGATATTAAATTTCTTGCTGTCTTCAACCTGATCTTCCATGAAAACCTCAAGCCAATGACGTAATAATTGAGTTTGAGTCCCCTCAATTTCTAATGATTCATCAAGACTTTCAAAAAGCTGAATTATAACTTGAGAGATTATCGAACGACGGTCAAGCTCAATTTCAAAGTTGCCATTACGGTCAATATCAAACGCAAATGTTCTGAGAATCTGCTGAAAAAAGGAGTCGATTGTACTTATACTAAAGCTCGAGAAATTAAATAGAATCGAATACAACGCATTTTTTGCCGCATTTTTTATTTTATCCAAATCATTAGTCTGCAAATCATCTTTCAAATAATCGATGAGTTTGCAATTAGATGGATCTGAGGCAAGAATAGACAACTCATATATTATACGTTGCTTCATCTCCTCGGTTGCCTTATTGGTAAAAGTAATTGCAAGAATATGCCGTTGAGCTTTATCCCGATTTTCAATCAACTTGTATTTACCATTATCATCTTTTACACCGAGTAACATTTTAATGTATTCCCGAGTAAGCGTAAAAGTTTTTCCCGAACCGGCTGAAGCCTTGTATATTTTCAGCATCTGCTATAATGATTGGAATATAAGTCTATTAAATTTTTCTCGCTTTATAACCTTCTTTTTCAAGAAGTTTCAGCACGTCATCACGCCGATCGCCTTGAATGAGAATTTCACCGCCACGAGCCGAACCACCTGTTCCAAGTTTCTTTTTCAGGACGGCAGCCAATGACGCAATATCTTCTTCGTTCTCAGTTTCATCAAATCCTATAATAATAGTTGCAGTCTTACCTCCGCGACCTTTCTTTTCAAGAATTATATCAAGTCGCGATTTATGTTTAACGGTTGGGGGTGTTTCGACCTTTGCTGTTTCCTCACCGGCGTCAGCCGGTAATTCGTTCTTTAAACCGGCAAGCATGTCTTGCCATGATTGTTTTTCTGAAGCAGCCACTATCTTAGGAATTAATTATGAATGTGTTCTTTCTCTTCGACATCATCAATAATCATTGGTGATCCTGAAATAAAGACCGTATCAGTTGATTCATCAGAGAAAAAATCTCGTGGTGAGTCCAATACTTTATTCATTTCAGTTAAAAAATGAATCCAATGTTGATCATCTATCGGCATATCGTTATACAAACCGCTCGCCTCCAACGAGTCTTGCTCCATAGCCATGTGAAAACAGCGGGTAGCCATTGCAACATTTACATCTTCATCGCGATTCTCGGCAAGACGCATATATATAATTGACAAACGGCATAATTGTGATGTTGTCAAATCATTCAAGCTGTCTCGTGCCGCAATCTTGTAACAAATTTCAGATGCTTCACCAAAATCGTTGTTAGAAAGCGAAAATTCGGCGGCTTCGATATTTTGATCTACATTATCAAAGCCACATGATGTAAAAGTCAACGTAAACAAAAAGAAACTTAATAGTAAAAAGCGAGACATACTATACATAATTACTTGTTTTTCGACTACAAACTTACAAAAAAATCGGGGTGTGACAAAACATTTTCAGATAAATTTTTATCAAATGGAATTACTTTGAGATTTCATTTTTTTTTGTAACTTTGTATGTTAATACAAACAGTTTTAAATGTCAAATAAAGATTCTATTATTATAAAAGGTGCTCGTGTCAATAACCTTAAGAATGTTGACGTTGAGCTTCCTCGCAATAAATTTATTGTTATAACCGGACTTTCGGGATCGGGTAAATCATCTCTTGCTTTTGACACGCTTTATGCTGAAGGTCAACGCCGATATGTCGAAAGTTTGTCGGCGTATGCCCGCCAGTTTCTTGGGAGAATGTCCAAGCCTGAAGTTGATTTTATAAAAGGACTTCCTCCTGCAATTGCAATCGAGCAAAAGGTTAACACACGCAATCCGCGAAGTACCGTCGGAACATCCACTGAAATATATGATTACCTGCGACTCCTTTTTGGTCGCATCGGTCATACATTCTCCCCTATCAGCGGTAAAGAAGTGAAAAAGAATTCAGCCGATGATGTCACGGATGCCATACTCACCTATCCCGAAGGAACACGAATTGCCATTGCCGCTCCCATCAACAAGCCGGCTGACCGTAAAGCGGAATCTCAACTCGACATATACCTTAAAGAGGGTTATTCCCGTCTTATAAATACTAACGGTGATTTTGAATCTATAGAAGAGTTGATTAAATCAAATATTGATGATGCCAAACTCAAAGATTTCAGGTTACTCATCGACCGAATGGTTGTTAGTAAGGAAAAAGATGAGATCAGCCGTTTGACAGAGTCAATCGAGACTGCATTTTTTGAAGGGAATGACAACGTCGAAGTATTTGTATGGAAAGATAGAGATTCAATTGAGTGTTTAAAATTTTCACGCAAGTTTGAGGCAGACGGGATTACCTTTATCGAGCCGTCAGATCTTCTTTTCAACTTTAATAATCCTTACGGAGCCTGCCCGGTTTGTGAAGGATTCGGTAAAACACGCGGAATTGCGGAGAATCTTGTAATACCTGATACATCTTTATCTGTATATGATAATGCGGTCGCCTGCTGGCGCGGACCGGTCATGGGTCAATGGAAAGAAAAGCTTATAGCTCTTTCTTCCTCAATCAGATTCCCTATTCATCGCCCATATTTTAAGCTCTCACAAGAAGAAAAAGATATTTTATGGCACGGGAAAGGCGATTTTGAGGGCATTGACGGCTTTTTCAAAATGGTTGACAGCAATTTAGCCAAGGTGCAATATCGAATAATGAAGGCTAACTATAGTGGTAAAACTATTTGTCATAAGTGCCATGGCTCCCGCTTGCGTCCTGAAGCCCTATATGTCAAGATAAACGGCAAAACAATCGCAGACCTTGTTGTTATGTCGGTTGAAGAACTCGACAAATGGTTTGAAACGATTAAACTGACACCCATAGAGACTAAAATTGCAACTCGTCTCCTCACTGAGATTCGCAGTCGCTTGCGCTTCTTAAATGATGTTGGTCTTGGATATCTAACCCTCGATCGACTGTCATCATCATTATCGGGTGGTGAAAGCCAGCGTATCAACCTTGCGACATCGCTTGGCAGTAGCCTTGTTGGTTCAATCTACATTCTCGATGAACCGAGTATCGGATTACATCCGCGTGATACCCACCGATTAATCGGCGTTCTTCGTCATCTACAGCAAATCGGGAATACAGTTGTAGTAGTTGAACACGATGAAGAAATAATGAGAGCATCTGATTATATTATTGATGTAGGCAAAGATGCCGGTCGAAATGGCGGTAACATTGTATATCAAGGACCGTCAGACAAAATAGGTCAAGCAACCGACAGTTATACTGCCGATTATCTATCGGGACGTAAATCAATTCCAACACCATCAATCCATAGAAAATGGTCTGACTATATTTTAGTTGAAGGTGCGCGCGAGAATAATTTGAAAAATATTGACGTTAAGTTCCCGTTAGGAATTCTTACGGTTGTTACCGGAGTCAGCGGGTCGGGTAAATCTACACTCGTTCGCGACATCCTTTATCGTGCTCTCAATCGAGAGTTTGGGAATGCCGGCGATGCACCCGGTGCATTCAAAGGTTTGTCAGGAGATCTTAAAAGATTATCAGGAGTTGAATTTGTTGACCAAAATCCAATCGGCAAATCATCCCGAAGCAATCCGGCGACATATCTTAAAGCCTACGATGAAATCAGAACTCTCTTTGCAGCTCAACAATCAGCTGTCCAAATGGGATTCACGCCATCTTATTTTTCATTTAATACAGAAGGCGGTCGATGTGAAGAATGTAAAGGTGAAGGATATATAACAGTCGAGATGCAGTTTATGGCAGATATCACAATAGAGTGTGAATCGTGTCATGGGCAAAGATTCAAGCGTGATATTCTTGATGTAACATATCGTGGAATGAATATCAATGATGTCTTAAACATGACTGTTGATCAGGCTATTGAATTTTTTAGTGAGGTTAACGGAGCTACCGAGCGTAAAATCATTAAACGTCTTAAACCATTACAAGATGTCGGACTCGGATATATTAAACTCGGACAATCATCATCTACACTTTCGGGAGGTGAAAACCAGCGTGTAAAACTTGCAAGTTATCTCGTAGGAGACAGCCGTCAACCTACAATGTTTATTTTTGACGAACCGACCACAGGTCTTCATATTCACGACATATCAACGCTCCTTGATTCACTTAGACGCCTTATAGAGCTTGGACACACAGTTGTCATAATTGAACACAACATAGATGTTATCAAGACTGCCGACCATGTGATTGATATCGGTCCGGAAGGTGGTGACAAAGGTGGATATATCGTTGCAACCGGCACACCTGAGGAAATAATGGAAGTTCCTGAAAGTTATACCGGTCAATTCTTGAAATTAGACGCATCACGATAGATTTTACGATTATAATCGGTATGATTTTGCAAAAATTAAGTTTATTTTTTAAATTTCCGTTCAATTTCATACTGCTAAATTATCTTATATCGCGATTTATTGCTACCTTTGCAAACTGAATTAAATATCAGTTAAAGAGATATGGTTCTTAACTTAATTTGAAATAATATTTAGCAATTACTCATAAGAAAAATTTATGAACGTTACATTAGAAAAACTCAACGATTTGACCGCAAAAATCATTGTCAACGTTGAAGAAAATGACTACAAAGAAAAGCTCAACAAAGACCTTAAGCAAATCGCTAAAACCCACGACTTCCCCGGATTCCGTAAAGGTCATGTTCCTTTCTCTCAGGTTGAAAGACGTTTTGGTAAAGCTGTAAAAAGCGATATCATCAATCAAGAAGTATTCAACAAAGTCATTGAATATCTTAAAGATAACAAAATCAACATTCTTGGTGAACCCTTACCCATTGAAATAAAAGAAGTTTCTCTCGATCAGAAAGACTATACTTTTGAATATGAAGTTGGTCTTACTCCCGAAGTAAAAATTGATCTTGAATCACTCAAACTCCCCTTCTATCAGATCAAAGTAACTGATGAAATGGTTGCTGATCAAGACAAAGCTCTTCGCGAACGTTTCGGTGCTCAAATCCCCGGTGAAACCGTTGAAGACAATGCCCTCGTAAAAGGCGCAATTATGGAACTCAATCCCGATGGTTCTGTAAAAGAATCAGAAGATGCTATTCAAGTTATTGACGGAATTGTGGCTCCTTCTTATTTCACTGATAAAGAGCAAACCAAACTTTTCCTTGGTAAAAAAGTTGGTGACAAGGTCGTATTCAATCCGGCAAAAACTTGCAACGGGAATCCTGTTGAACTTGCTTCAATGCTTCACCTTGATAAAGACAAAGCCGCATCAGTCACCGGTGATTTTGAATTAGCAATCTCTGAAATCATCGTTGTTCGTCCTGCTGAACACAACGAAGAATTCTTCAAAAATGTATTCGGCGAAGAGGTTAAAGACGAAGCTGCTTACAACCAGCACCTCCGTGAAATGATTGCTGCACAGCTTGCTCCTAACAGCGAAGGTCTGTTCCGTTATCAGGCTGAAAAAGAAATCATTGAAAAATTCGGCAAATTTGAACTTCCCGCTGAATTCCTCAAAAAATGGCTCGTTGCTCGTAACGAAGAACTCAATGCTGAAAACATTGATACTGAATACGAACGTCTCGTTCCGGCATTCAAATGGGAACTTCTCAAAGGAGACATCTGTTCAAAGAACGATATCAAAGTTGAAGAATCTGAACTTCTCGCGTTTGCAAAACAAATGGCTATGCGCCAATTCGCTCAGTATGGCATGACAAATCTCTCAGAAGATATCTTTGAAGATTATGCAAAACGCATGATTAACGATTCTAAAACTCGCAACCAGATTGTTGAGCAAGTTGTTGATAACAAAATGTACAACGCTATTAAAGCTAAAGCACAGGTTAAAAATAAAGAAGTTTCGCTTGACGAATTCAAAAAAGTTGCTGAAGAAGCTCAGAAATAATTATCGTTCAGATATTAATAAAAATAGGAGTGAATATAAAGTTCACTCCTATTTTTTTTGTCAAATGCTTTTAAAAGTAAATTGATTATTCATCAATCGAATTGTCTCGTGGATTATCGTTGAGCGTTTTTGTACGTTCTTTAACTAATTCTGGGTTGACATTATCGTTGTCTGCAGTGTCGATTGCTTCTCCGATATAAAAATCTTTGTCGAGATCGACTTCTGATTTAGCTTTTTTTTCTGTAGGTTTCATAATATCCTTTATTTTACTTGTTTATACTTTTTCTACAAGTAAAACACTCTAAAGGATAAAATGGTTTAGCGGTTATTCTTCGTCAGATAACGGAAGTTTGTTCATTTCCTCGATATATGACAGGAGATCCTCGCGTCCGCGCTTATCTTCGCTCGATGTTTTAAAGATTGGCGGAAGCGCTTCCCATTGCTCCAATAGAACAGATAAATAGTTTTCAATCGCTTTTTTTGCAGCTGATGAAGTTAACTTATCAAGTTTTGTAAAGACAATACTGAACGGTACCTCATTTTCCCCTAACCACTCCATAAACTCAAGGTCAATCTTTTGAGGACTGTGACGCGAATCTATCAGTAGGAACAGATTTGTCATCTGTTTACGATTAAGGATATATGATTTTATTATACGGCTGATTTCAGCTCGTCCCTCTTTGTTTCTACGCGCAAATCCATAACCGGGTAAATCAACGATATACCACGAATCATTAATCAAAAAGTGATTGATCAATAATGTCTTTCCCGGTGTTGCCGAAGTTTTGGCGAGGTCTTTGCGATTGGTCAACATATTGATAAGCGATGACTTACCAACATTACTTCGACCAATGAAAGCATATTCATGTAGATTATCTGTCGGACATTTAGTTACGTCCGAATTACTGATTACAAAACGAGCTGTATTTACTATCATAATTTTAATCGAGATATCGTTTATCTAAACCTTTATAAGCATCAATGCGACGATCGCGCAAGAAAGGCCACCAACGTCGAACGTTTTCTGTGCGACAGCGATCTATTTCTATCAATGCTATATCTTCTTTATCAGATGGAGACTGATGTAAAAATTCACCTTGCGGTCCGGCAACAAAGCTACTGCCCCAGAAAGTTATACCGTTTGTTGAGCCTGACGGATCCGACTCATGACCAACACGATTAACTGTAATTACAGGTAATCCGTTTGCAATAGCGTGTCCGCGTTGTACAGTTATCCATGCCTCTCGTTGACGTTCTTTCTCGTCGAGAGTATCACTGCTCTCCCACCCTATTGCTGTGGGATATATAAGCATTTCAGCTCCACGAAGAGCCATCAATCTGGCAGCTTCGGGATACCACTGATCCCAGCATACAAGAACGCCAAGACGACCAACACTTGTATTAATAGGTTCAAAACCTAAGTCGCCGGGGGTGAAATAAAATTTCTCATAATAAGCCGGGTCATCGGGAATGTGCATCTTACGATATTTTCCGGCAATTGAGCCGTCTTTTTCAAATACGACGGCGGTGTTATGATACAATCCGGGGGCGCGACGTTCAAATAGAGAAGTCACAATCACAGTTCCGGTCTCACGCGCAAGATTGCTATAAAAATCTGTGGTCTCTGATGGAATAGCAACAGCCAATCCGCATTCATCCACATTTTCAGTCTGACAAAAATATAGCGAATCGTGAAGTTCACGGTTCACAATCAGGCTGGCTCCACGATTTGCAAGATAACGAATCGCTTCAGCTATTTTATTACGATTTTGAGTGATATCAGCACTATTTGATTGCTGGATAATACCAACTTTAAGTTTATCATTCATTCTATCTATTTTTTAATTTAACAAAATTACAAAATAGTTTGTTTCCGACAGCATAAATATAGAAAAAACCGGATTTAGTCGTTGACCAAATCCGGTTTTGCTTACACGGCATTTGTTACCGATAAATTTTCAGTTTGCTTCTCAAGCTTTTTTCACTTTGTCAACAATAGCTTTGAAAGCTGCGGGATTGTTGAGAGCGAGGTCAGCGAGGACTTTGCGATTGATTTCAATACCTGCTTTGTGGATAAGACCCATCAATTTTGAGTAAGAGAGATCTTCCATACGAGCTGCGGCGTTGATACGCTGAATCCAAAGAAGACGGAAGTTACGTTTTTTATCCTTACGATCGCGATAAGCATAAGTAAGACCTTTTTCCCAAGTGTTTTTGGCAACGGTCCAAACGTTACGACGGC
>CAMWIM010000003.1 GCA_947174335.1 uncultured Porphyromonadaceae bacterium
TTTTTGAAGAAAAATCAAACATTACTTCATAACATTTTATAAGTCAAAGAAATAAAATGAAGAAATTTTCTCGTTTTTATTTATGTATATGAAACACTAATAGCCACAATATAATCTTTACCGAAATAACCCTATTTTAAATTTGTTGAAATTAAATAAATTATGTAATTTAGCGGAATAAATAAGTCATCCCTATATTAATATATAATATAATGTGTAGCAAATTTCGTCCCATAGTTTCTTCAGTTTTATGTTTAATCGGAGCAACAGCTTTCATGACGTCAGCTCAAGGTAAGGTCAGATTTCATAACGAAAGCGAAGACACAACTCGTATTAACAATCTTTTAATTGAATGTCAGAAGATTAAAACACCCGGTGAAAAAGTAAAAGCGATGGCTCTCAGTTTTGAGGGCACGCCATACGTTGCACACACACTTGAAGGAGACACCGAGCTTGTTACCGTAAACATTGACGAACTCGACTGCACGACTTTTGTCGAAACTGTTCTTGCGCTCGCTTTTACAGCCGAAGAAGGGCGTACATCATGGCGCGATTATGTTTATAACCTTGAACGACTCAGATATCGAGGCGGAAATCTTAACGGATACCCATCGCGTCTTCACTACATCAGTGATTGGATTGTCGATAATTCACACCGAGGCAACCTGCAAGAGGTAACTAATCGATTCCCCTATTACCACCACATCACTAAAACCCTGTCGTTCATGACAGAAAATCGCGACAAGTATCAATCACTAAGCGACTCTCTCAATTATGAAAGGATGAAAGGCGTTGAATTGGGTTATTATAGCCACCAATTCCCTTACATTAAAACAGTTGACCTCAAAAAGAAAGAGACAAAAGATGCGTTCCAATCGGGAGACGTTGTAGCATTAGTAACCTCAATGAAAAATCTTGACGTAACCCACCTTGGAATCATCATTAAGAAAGACGGAGAGCCATACCTTCTTCATGCATCAAGTTCAAATGGGAAAGTCGAAGTATCAAACGTACCTTTCGATGAATTTATGAAACGCAACCGCTCACTACTTGGAGTCAGAGTAATCAGACTGAAGCAGTAAAAAAGCAACTGTTTAATTTACAGCAATTAATTCAATTTCAAAAATCAGCGTTGAGCCACCGGGAATTCCCGGTTGGCTGAAACGTCCATATCCCTGCTCAGCCGGAATATAAATTTCAGCTTTTTCGCCTACGGTCATCTTTTGTAGAGCAATAATCCAGCCCGGCACAAGATCTCTTAGACGGAATGCCGAAGGCGTACCACCACGACTGCTGTCAAAAGTCTTTCCATTTATAGTCTTTCCAACATAATGCACAACAACCACACTGTTGTGATTTGGCGACACTTTGCCACTCCCCCTTTTAAGTCGTTTGATAAGCACACCTTTATCCAAGGTCTCGACACCCGGCTCGGTCGCCTTTTGACGAAGCCACTCTATGTTTTTCTCAGCGTATTCTGATTTTGCCATTTTACCTTATTTTTCTCTTTCAACAATATCGAGAATTTCGAGAGGGCGGTCGACGATATTTTCAGCGTATGCGTCTCTCAATTCTTTCACAGGGCGGAAGCCCCAAGTCACTCCACACGATGCGACACACGCTCGGCGAGCGGTTTCGATATCCACACCCGAATCCCCCACATAAAGGACATCTCTTTTAGGTGTAGGACATTTCGTCAAAATTTCAAACACAATCGAAGGGTCAGGTTTAACAGGAACACCGGATTTCTGTCCTTCAACAGCCGCCCATGTTATGTCGCTGAAATAATGCCGAATAAGCATTTCGACAGCAGCTTGATATTTATTTGAGGCAACCGCAACTTTCACTCCCCTATCGGTCAACTCAGACAACAACTGATTAATACCATCGTATGGTATCGTATTATCAGTCATGTGAGTATTATAGTAATCGGTGAAGAATTCCCTAACCCGAGCAACAGTCTCAGGGTCACGAGCCTCATCGGGCAACGCACGCTCGATCAATCGTGTGATACCGTTTCCGACCATATAGGGATAAGAGGTTATGGCATGCGTCGGGAACCCGGTTGCACTCAACGCATAGTTAGTTGCCTCACCGAGGTCATCAATCGTATTAAGCAGCGTGCCGTCAAGGTCAAATATAACAAGCTTTTTCACTGTATTCTATTTTAATAATTTTTTAGAAAGGATAACCGACCGCAAAATGGAATGTCGCATCACGATGCCAGTTGGGGTGAATTATTGGCCATGGTTCCTGATTGCGGGCCGGATTATGAGCCTTCAAACCCAAGTCGAGACGCAGAAGGAAGTAGGTGAAGTCCATACGTATTCCGGCACCATATCCGAGTGCGATTTCTTTATAGAACGAACCGGTGAATAGACCGCCCGGCTGGTTGACATAGTTGCGGATTGTCCATATATTTCCGGCATCGACAAACAGTGCGGCTTCAAAGACCCAGAAAAGTTTGGCTCGATACTCAAAACTCATGTCAAAACGGATGTCGCCACACTGGTTAATAAAGTCAACAACCGAGTTACGGGCATCATAGCTACCCGGACCGAGAGTACGGACATTCCAACCTCTGACACCGTTAGCCCCTCCTGCATAGAATCTTTTTTCAAACGGAATCATACTTGAGTTGCCATAAGGCACACCAACTCCAATACCGGCATGCAGAGCAATCGAATTTCGCGAATCAAAATTGCGTGTCCAGTTATAGTCACCCTCTGTTTTAAAGTATTGAGCAAACTGAATTCCGAAAATTTTATATGCACCGTCATGTCGTTTCGCTCCATCAATCGAAGAAATCGCATAAAGTAAGTTACCGGCTATTTCCGACGCCCAGCGAAATGAATATATGTTAGCCTGACGATTGACCGACGCCGAGATTGTCGGCGAAGCCATACGGCGGTTAGTGCGATAATAGGTATAACCCATTCTCATGATGAAGTGGTCTTCATAACTATATCTCAACAGCGGATTTTGTGGAGCAATATCATCAATAAAATTGATAGTTGAACGGGGAAGGTAGACAAAGTTAATATCAATCAAATCAAACGTACGACGGACGGTATTACCACGGTTTGACCATTTATATTTCCAGCCCGCACCGGCAATAACACGCGTATATTCAGGACGTTCCTGATAGTTCAGCGACAGAGCCACCTCACTCGACGCCAAAATTTTCTGTTTAAATTGCTTTGAAAGGAAGGGTGCTTGAAATTTAGGGAAAGTCAGACCGATTTCCCCCGCATATTCAGTGTAACGATTGTTAATCAAGCCCTCAAAGTTACCGGAAATACTTTCGTATGAAGTTCTAAATTTGGTTGTCAGCATTTCAGAACCTTTCCAAAGGTTTCGATGAAGATAGGTCAATCCGATGCCGAAACCGAGGTCACCCTCGGAGTTTGTTCCCTCAAGTTCAAAAGTCACGCCCTGTTTTTTTGCTCTCGAGA
Source organism: uncultured Porphyromonadaceae bacterium (assembly GCA_947174335.1). Lineage (GTDB taxonomy): Bacteria > Bacteroidota > Bacteroidia > Bacteroidales > Muribaculaceae > CAJUPY01. The sequence continues at coordinate 3,456 of CAMWIM010000003.1, forward strand.
GCAAGATATATGCGTCAAGCGCAGGCTTGCCGTCCAACGTCCCGGCAGGGACAAGCGAAATGTTGATATATTTAAGAATTGACAAACGACCTAAAGCCTCGTATGTTCTATCGACTCGGGCGGAATTATAGAGATTATCCGGCTCTATAAAGCACTTTTCTTCAAGGATAGATGGTCTCAAATAACGATCTTCACCATATAAAATTGTCAAGCCGTGATACTCAACCGAGTCTACCGTCAATGCTTTAAAGTCGTTACCCACACGAGCCGCATCATAGTCTGTAACAATATATACCTTTCTGACCATATAACGCTCGTGAGTACCAACCGAGTCGACCATCGCCCCACCATCATTTACCTTTGTGACAGGCGGACGCACGACCATCGTCAGTTCGACTTGCTTTGAATTTTCGGTAGTGTCGGCGATAAAAGTGATATAATCTTTAGTAAATGCGTAATAACCCTTTTGGCGGAGTCGCTCGGTTATCAAAGTTCGTTCGGCATCAAGCGCATTACGATCAAAAAAATCACCCTGCTGTATAGTAAAGAGAGCCGAGTCAGCCATAATCAAAGATTTTAACGCATCATCTTCGATTTGATAATCAATAGTCGAGACAACGTGAGGATTCCCGGTCGAAACAATATAATTGATGCTCATTTTCTTCTTGCCGGTTTTAGGCGTTGCTATAGCCGTGACCTCCACATCATTATATCCTTTATTAATCAAAGCCTGACGAAGCTGTCTTACTGACTGATTTGTCAATTCGGCATCATAAATTACCGGAGGTTGTCCGATTTTTCTAACCCAACGGTTATACCACTTTGTCGAGTCCTGCCCTGAAAGGTTATAGGTCGCCAACTGTAGCTTGGCAAATCCCAAAATCTTATGATTAGGTGTTTGTCTGAGGTAGTTGACAAGATTATCAGATTTTATATTCTCCTTATCGCCCTCAACCGTAATAGTCGTACGATCAAGCAAATATTTTCCGTCAGGGACATGACGTGTCGAGCTACATCCTGTCAACAACGACACGACGACAATAAGTATGATGTATTTTAATAATCGCTGACTAAGCATCGACCTGATTATGAATGTCGACTATGTTTTTACTATCAATATGCAAAAGTACACAAAATTTGAAAACCTACCGAAATTTTAATGCACGATTTATCAACATTAAAGCCCTTAATACCAATATTGACCGATTTTTTAGGTGAGAGATACAAATAATTTTGTAACTTTGCACTCAGAAAATCAAATAACTAAGGTAAATATATAATCATGGCTAAGAAAGCTCTACTTATGATTCTCGATGGCTGGGGCATTGGCAACCGGTCAGAAAGTGACGCAATCTATTCAACTCCCACCCCCTATTGGGATTCTCTTTTGGCAACTTATCCCCACTCTGAACTTCAGGCAAGTGGTGAAAACGTAGGTCTCCCTGATGGACAAATGGGTAACTCGGAAGTTGGACACCTGAATATCGGAGCCGGTCGCGTGCTTTATCAAGACCTTGTTAAAATCAACAAGTCAATCAAAGACGGTTCTATCCTTGAAAATCCAGAAATTAAAAACGCATTTTCATACGCCAAAGAAAATGGCAAAGCCATCCACTTCATGGGCTTGACCTCTGACGGCGGTGTTCACTCTTCACTCGATCATCTTTTTGCGCTCTGCGATATCGCAAAAAAATATGACCTTGAAAAAGTATTCATCCACTGCTTTATGGATGGTCGTGACACCGATCCTCGAAGCGGTAAAGGTTTCATTGAACGCTTGACTGAACACTGCAAATCATCAGCCGGAACCATCGCATCTATCATCGGTCGTTTCTATGCAATGGACCGTGACAAACGTTGGGATCGTGTAAAAGTGGCATACGACCTTCTTGTTGACGGCAAAGGCGAACAAGCTACCGACATGGTTAAAGCTATGCAAGAAAGCTATGACAACGATGTAACCGACGAGTTCATCAAGCCGATCAACAATTCAACTGTTGACGGTACAATCAAGCCCGACGATGTCGTAATATTCTTCAACTACCGTAACGACCGCGCAAAAGAATTGACCGTTGTTTTGACCCAACACGATATGCCCGAGGAAGGAATGAAAGTTATCCCCGGACTACAGTACTACTGTATGACTCCATACGATTCTTCATTCACCGGTGTTCACATCCTCTTTGACAAAGAAAATGTCGAGAACACCCTCGGCGAATATCTCTCATCGCTCAATAAAAAACAGCTTCATATTGCCGAAACAGAGAAGTATGCCCACGTTACATTCTTCTTTAACGGTGGTCGTGAAAATCCCTACGAAGGTGAGGATCGCATCCTTGTTCCTTCACCTAAAGTTGCGACTTACGACCTCAAGCCTGAAATGAGTGCATACGAGGTTAAAGACAAACTCGTTGAAGCCATCAATTCAAAAAAATATGACTTTATCGTTGTAAACTACGCTAACGGCGACATGGTCGGACACACCGGAGTTTACAAGGCTATCGAAAAAGCAGTCGTTACTATTGACGAGTGCGTTATGGACACTGTAGAAGCCGCAAAGAAAAACGATTACGAAGTCATCATCATAGCCGACCATGGTAATGCCGACAACGCCATCAATGCCGATGGCACACCTAACACGGCACACTCGCTGAATCCGGTTCCATGTGTTTATGTAACTGAAAACAAAGACGCCAAGGTTGCCAACGGTATTCTTGCCGACGTTGCACCAACGCTTCTCCATATCATGGGACTTCCTCAACCCAAAGAGATGACCGGTAAAGACCTCATTTCATAAAATATAGTAAAATCAGCTCTCAGAGTTCAAAATGGGTAAAAACAAGCTCAAGAAATTCAGCGAAATGGAAACATTCGACCGAGTGTTTCAATATCCATTTGCACTCTTGACCGACGGCAAATGCCCGATAAAAGGCAAATGGCATTCTGACGTCTTCAAAAGCAACAACCCAATTGTACTTGAACTCGGTTGTGGCAAAGGCGAATATACTGTTGGAATGGCACGTCGATTCCCCGACAAAAATTTCATTGGTATTGACATTAAAGGAGCCCGCATGTGGACCGGAGCAAAGGAAATGAATCGCAACAACATCACAAACGCAGCATTTCTCAGAACAGATATCGAACTTCTTCAGGCTTTTTTTGAGCCGGGAGAAGTTTCTGAAATCTGGATTACATTTCCTGACCCACAAATGAAGAAAGAGCGAAAACGCCTTACGTCGACTCGCTTTCTCGACCTTTACAAAAAGGTTATGACCGACAACGGAATTGTCCACCTGAAAACCGACAGCCCGTTTCTCTACACATACACACGCCTTTTAGCCGAACACAACAATATCAAACCTGTCCATTTGACCGACAACCTCTATGGCGCGCCTGCAGGTCAGTATGACGATATTCTCGGCATAAAAACATTTTATGAACAACAATGGCTCAGCCGTGGTTTGACAATAAAATACATTGCATTCCCGCTTGCCCATAATTCCGAACTTGAAGAACCACCCGTTGAAATCGAGCCCGATACCTATCGGAGTTTTTCGCGTGGCGAACTTCAATGTCCCGATTTATGCGCACCAAAAGTGACACCAAAATCATGATAGAACACCTCTACCCCAAACAAATAATCGATGCTCTTTCAACCGTTCGTTACCCCGGTACCGGCAAAAACATCGTTGAAAGCGGTATGCTTGAAGATGATATACGAATCGAGGGCAAAAAAGTGTCTTTTTCATTAATATTTGACCGCCCTACCGACCCTTTCATTAAGTCTATCGTTAAGGCTGCCGAAACTGCAATTCTCACATACGTTGGCGAGGATGTCGACATAAAAGGTAACATTAACGTAATCACCCGTACTCCCGAAAATAAACCTGAGCCCGAACGTCCGCTTAAAGGCGTAAAAAATATCATCGGTATATCATCAGGAAAAGGCGGAGTCGGCAAGTCTACAGTCTCATCAAACCTTGCTGTTGCTCTTGCACGTCTTGGCTACAAAGTCGGTTTGCTCGATGCCGATATCTTCGGTCCGTCAGTTCCCAAGATGTTTGGGGTTGAAGATGCTCAGCTTTATATCCACGAAGTTGACGGCAAAAATCTCATCATCCCTCACGAACGTTATGGTGTCAAAATGCTTTCTATCGGCTTCCTTGTTGACCGCAACTCAGCACAGGTTTGGCGTGGAGGTATGGCATCCCGAGCTTTAACCCAACTCATTACCGATGGCGATTGGGGCGAACTCGATTATTTCCTCATCGATATGCCCCCCGGCACAAGCGACATTCACCTGACTTTAGTGCAGACGCTTGCGATGACAGGTGCGGTTGTTGTTTCGACACCTCAGGAAGTTGCGCTTGCAGACGCTCGCCGAGGAATAGCCATGTTCCGTGACAAGAATATCAACGTTCCGATTCTCGGACTCATCGAAAATATGGCTTGGTTTACACCTGAAAAACATCCCGATGAAAAATATTATATCTTTGGTCAGGACGGCGGTGTGAAACTGGCTAAAGAACTTGGGGTTGAACTTCTCGGTCAAATACCGGTTGTAATGTCAATCAGACAAGGTGGAGATGACGGCAATCCCGTCGCAACAGGCGACAGCTTGACAGCACAGGCATTCCTTCATGCAGCCCGCGAACTGACCGAAGCAGTTGACCGTAGAAATAACGAGCTTCCTCCAACTAAGGTAGTTCAGGTAAAACATTAATATGTATTATTATGAAACTTTTAATTATAAACGGTCCGAACCTCAACCTTGTCGGTCGTCGTGAACCCGGCATATACGGTGACAAATCAATCGATACCTACCTTGACGGGTTATACAAAAAATATAACTCTGTATCATTCACTTATTTCCAGAGCAATCACGAGGGGGAGATTATTGACAAACTTCACGAAGCTGGATTCAGCGACCTTGACGGCATAATTCTCAATGCCGGAGCTTATACCCACACGTCATTAGCAATTGCCGACGCCATCTCTGCCATTAATGTTCCGGTGGTTGAAGTCCACATTTCTAATGTTCATTCGCGCGAGGAGATACGACATCATTCGATGATCTCACCGGTTTGCAAAGGCGTTATTGCCGGTTTTGGACTTGACAGCTACCGACTTGCGGTTGAATCATTCCTAAAATAAGCCGATGGACCAACTAATCGACGAATACATACTCGACCACATTTCACCCGAGCCCAAGCTTCTCAAACAACTCAATCGCAACACCAACGCCCAACATCTTTACGGGCGTATGTGTTCGGGACACCTTCAGGGACGCATCCTAAAGATGCTGACCACGATGATTAAGCCCCGACGCATCCTTGAACTCGGTTCATTTACAGGCTATTCAGCCCTTTGTTTTGCCGAGGGGCTGGATAAAGACGGGCATATCGACACCATTGAGATTGACGATGAGATTGCCGAAGTTGCTCAAGAATGGTTTGACAAGTCATCCGACGGTTATAAAATCACTCTTCACATTGGCGATGCACTGAACACCATACCGACTTTGCAGGGCGAATATGACCTTGTTTTTATAGATGCAAACAAGCGCATCTACTCTGAATATCTTGAAGTTGTCTATCCTAAATTAAAAACCGGAGGATATATTTTTGTCGACAATACACTTTGGGACGGCAAAGTTTTAGACCCTGAAGCCGTTGACGCTCAATCTTCCGGAATTAAGAATTTTAACAACTCGATTGTAAACGACTCTCGTTTTGAAACAGTCATATTTCCGCTTCGCGACGGCTTGACGATAATGAGAAAACTATGATAAAGAATCTGCTTTTTGACCTGGGCGGAGTCATTATGGACATCAACCGCCTGAATGCCGTTGATTCACTTAAAAAAATCGGAATTGACAATGCCGACCGTCTTCTTGGAGAATATGCCCAGAAAGGTCCGTTTCTCAAACTTGAAGAAGGCTCGATTTCACCGGCCGAATTTCGTGATGAGTTGAAAAAAGATGTAAATGTAAAGATTTCTGACAGCGACATTGACAACGCATTCTGCGATTTCCTGACAGGAATTCCGGTCAATCGACTCAAAAACCTTGAAGTCCTTAAAAAAGACGGATTTAAAATATATATGCTATCAAATACCAATCCTATAATGTGGTATTCTCGTATAGCCGACGAATTCACTAAAGACGGTCACGAGTTAAATCATTATTTCAATGGAACGGTTACATCTTTTGAAGCAAAAGTATGCAAACCGGATGCAGCCATATTTGATTTTGCGGTCAAAAAGCTTGGGATTAACCCGTATGAAACACTCTTTCTCGATGATTCACAAAAGAATGTTGAAGCTGCCCGAAAACTCGGATTTAATGCCGAGGTAATCAATCCCGGCGAAGAATTTACCGATGTAATCAAACAATTTATACAAAATAACTGAGTATGGGTGTTTTGGCTACAGTTGGAATGTTTGACGGCGTCCATGCCGGACACCGGTTTCTTCTCGACTTCATCAGTCAGGAAGCAGCCCGCCGTAACCTTTCAACCCAAGTCATCACCTTTACCAACCATCCTCTATCAATAGTTCGTCCCGAGGCCGCCCCTAAGCTATTGTCGTCCCCCGAACAAAAATTAGATCTCATTCTCAGCAATGGAATTGACGACATCATATTGCTCGATTTCACACCTGAACTCCAAAATCTTTCAGCACAACAATTTCTCAAATTACTTCGCGACAATTTTGACGTTACCCATTTGGCAATGGGCTTCAACAACAGCTTTGGCAACGACCGCACTCTCAAATTTGAAGACTTCAAAAGAATCGGCAAAGAAACAGGTATTGAGATAATACAGACTCCCGAATATACCGATAATAATAACAAAGTCAGCTCATCAGTCATCCGTCGCCTTATAAATGACGGAGATGTAGCGTCGGCTTCAAAACTTCTCGGGCGCAAATTTTCGCTGACAGGTAAAGTGGTACATGGTCGCAACGTTGGTCACACAATCGGCTTCCCAACCGCCAATATCTCACCATCGTTTGACTCCCAAATCATCCCCGCGAAAGGCGTATATGCAGGCAAGATTAACATCGACGGAACCGACTATAAAACAATGGTCAACATCGGCGTTCGCCCGACCTTCGACTCATCCGACAAATCCCTTTCAATCGAAGCCTACATCGACAACTTTACCTGTAACCTCTACGACAAAACCCTCACAATCCAATTCATTAACCGACTCCGCGACGAAATGAAATTCGCCTCAATCGACCAACTCAAACACCAACTCACCACCGACCTCCAAAACCTTAGGCAAATCCCAATAAATTGCAAGATCGATTGTAATGACTGACCGACATCAATTCCGAGCCAAATGGCACGATTACAATAATGGTGTTTATTTCGTCACCATCTGTGCCCATGAAAAACGTCATACATTCGGGCGAATCGTTCATGCCCAATTCATTGCATCCGACCTGGGTAAAATAGTAGAAGATAACATAAAAAGTATTCCCCAACATTACCAAGACGTAGAAATATTGAATTATGTTGTCATGCCAAACCACATTCATTTGGTTATATCAGTAGGGACGCGATTCTTCGCGTCCACAACAAACAACGAACCAACGCAACCCGTACGGACGCGATTCTTCGCATCCGATTCAAACAAATCAAATATGGGATGTTTGAAACCGCCCCAACACGCCGATGCCGTAGCGGATTTTCATCATAATAGCAGACTGGCAACTATAATAGGAGCATTCAAGGCCGGTGTATCACGGATAGCGCGGACGCAATGTATTGATCGGACGCGAAGAATCGCGTCCCTACGACAACCGCACCAACAGCCACACCCGATTTGGCAATCACGATTTTACGAAAACATCATCCGTAACCAGCAGTCATTCAACAATATCATGAATTATATTGATACCAACGTCCAAAATTGGGAAAATGACTGTTTCGCCAATTAAACCCATACGGACGCAATACACCGCACTAACCCGTACGGACGCGATTCTTCGCGTCCCCAACAAACAACAAACTACAAAACGTTGGGTATCAATCAATTTTGAATTATGCATTCTGCATTATGAATTAATTGAATTTTTTTGTAACTTTGCATATCATTTACGCCTGCAGAGCTCGCTCTGGGCTTGAGGGCGGGATGGTTTAACATAAAAAACGTTTATCAGCGTTTCTGTTCTTGACGTCTTGAAATCTGGCAGTTTCGAACTTTCATCAAGGCAGCAGCAATGGTAGATGTTCATGGGTATGTATATATCCCGGAGTAGTCGCGCTGAGAAGCTCGGCTATCCGTGGTATATTTACATATATACGTGGGCTCTGCACATTGCTCTCCATATGAAAGTGGGCTTTGCCAGAGCCTCAAGACGTGGGGAGAGCAATGATAAGATACATCAGACATCGAAACAAACCAATCAAACCTTTATAATGAAAAAATTTATTTACTCTCTCCTACCCCTATTTATCGTTATTTTATCGGGGTGTAGTAAAAAAGACAAAGAACTTGATTTTATTAAAGTAACAAGCGGATTGACCTATACCGTTGAAGCTGCCGGCGGAACGGTTAATGTCAATGTCGAAACAAATACCGATTATTTTGTTTCAATCCCCGATGACGCCAAAGATTGGATTAGCGTGGTTGAATCACGTGCATCACGTAATGAAACCATCTCGTTATCAGTAAGTGAAAACGGTATTGATGCTCGTTCTACTATTGTTTACATAAATAATAAAAATGGAGAGAAATTAGCAAAAATCAAAATTGCGCAAAAAGGTGAAGATCCATGTTTTAATGTAAAAAATGGATCAACCGTTGAAGTCGAAAGCAAAGGTGGTACTATAGATCTTAAATTTGAAACAAATCTTGAATACTCGGTCTCAATTCCCGAAGAAGCCAAAAGCTGGATTAGCGTGGTTGAATCACGTGCTATCCGCCAGGAAACTGTAACGTTGTCAATAAGTGAAAATGATGGCGAAGCTCGTACTGCCACCATACGATTTGTTGATAAAAATGAAAAAATCCTTACTTCAATACCGGTAAATCAAGCCGAAAGTCCCAATGCTATTCCCTCCGACATGACAAAAGCCTTTCCTGATGAAAAATTCCGTAACTATGTTTTGAGTAATTTTGACACAAATAATAATGGTATAATTTCTGAAAAAGAAGCATTCGCAGTAACAAAGATTGAAATACAAGGAACAAAAGAAGAAATTGGTGAAGTAAAATCGCTTGAGGGAATTCAATATTTCCCAAATCTGAATTATTTGACTTGTTATTATAATAAAATAGCAAATATTGATATTTCAAATAATAAAGCCCTTGAATATTTGTCGTGTGCAGTAAATCAGTTAACTACTTTAGATGTCACAAAGAATACATTATTAACCTATTTAAATTGTGGTGGTAACTCGTTGACTACATTGGAAGTCTCAAAAAATACAGTATTGGAGTATTTGTTATGTTACAATAACGACATTACTACATTGGATATTTCAAAAAATATAGCGCTGACTTATTTGGATTGCGAACATAACCAATTGAGCACGTTGAATGTCGCTGAGAATAGAGCCTTAGCAAGCTTGGAATGTCACCATAACCAGTTGACCACGCTAGATGTAACAAAAAATATCAAACTGAGTTATTTGGACTGTCGCTATAACCAGTTGACGGCATTGGATGTCTCAAAGAATACATACTTAGCAAGCTTGGAATGCCAACATAACCAGTTGACCACGTTGGAAATCTCAAAGAATACAGGTCTGACGTTGTTGGGTTGTAGCTATAATCATTTTACTACGTTAGACGTGTCTGGTTGTACATCTTTGAAGGAGTTGTATTGTGCTCCTAATAGCCAAATGATTGAAATAAATATCTCGGGGTGCACTTCGCTCAAAAGTTTTCAGTACAATGCTACTGTATTGACAACGTTAAAAGCCTCTGAATGTATAAATTTAGAGGAGTTGTTTTGCACTAATAATCAGTTGTCAATATTAGATATATCGGGTTGTATTGCGCTGCAAACGCTTTTTTGCCAGTATAATAGGTTGACCACATTAGATATTTCGGATTGTACTCAGTTGATTAGTCTGTGTTGTGATAATAACCAGTTGATCTCCTTGGATGTATCAAAGAATTCAGAACTTACTTATTTACACTGCTATAAGAACCAGTTAACGACTTTAGATATATCAAACACAAATTTGGGAAATAGTCCCTTCTATCAACCTTTTATTTGTTATATGGAATCTTTAAGAACTCTATATTTTAAAACAGGATGGAACATTGAAGGAATAAATAATCCCAGAGATGAAGAATATATCAATCCCAACACTGAGATAAAATACGTTGATTAATCAAAAAGGTAGTTTTATCCATTGTTGCGCATTACACAACACCGATAAAAAAGGGGGCTCACGAAAGTGGGCTCCCTTTTTAATCTCATAATTTGTGGTGGACGCACGAGCCGTGCGTACCATACATTCACGAGGTAACGCACGGTAAGTCAGTAGGGGCGCAAGGTCTTTGCGTCCACCGCAGAAAATATAGTGTTCATCGTCGGTTTCACCGACTCCCTCGTGCTCCTGTTCTCCTGTCTAAAAAATACTTGGGCGCACGAGCCGTACGCCCCTACAAATCGTTGTTGCTTTACCGGCTATACCGGGGTATAGCCCTACAAACTTTGCAAAGAATTGTGCATTATGCATTGTGCATTGTGCATTGAGAATTATGCATTATTTTGTTAAAGTCCGGTTAAATTTAAGTCGAAATATGTTCATTTCATATTTTTTTTGTACTTTTACATCAAATATTCAAAATTCAATAGCTAACCAATCAATTACTAACTTAAACCTTTGAGTTCTAATCATAAACAACCATTACACGAAATATGAAATATAGAGAATTATGCGCTTCAATATGTTGCTTGTCAATGCTGCTTTTTGCAGGTTGTATTGATAGCAACTACGATTTATCAAATATTGACACTACGTCCCGTATTCAGGTCAATGACCTTGTCATTCCGGTTAATTTAGACCCGATTTTGATGAGCGACCTGCTCGAAATCAGAGAAGGTGACAACATTCAGGTTGTTGACAAACGCTATTCTATCGTTACTGACGGCGAATTCACCTCAGACCCTATCAACATCCCGGCTTTTACAATGCCTGCACCTCTTATTATTCCACTGATTTTTGAGAACGAAACCGGCATAACCGATGATCAAATTCTTGACAAAACCGATGTTACCCTTGATGTTAAAGGTCATTTTGTTGCATGGCAAACTGTGTCTGAGAAAGTCAGCAACGATATCCATTCGATAACCGAATTGAAATCAGACTGTGACTTCATCATCGCTCTAAAATTTCCCGAACTGTTTGATAGAGTTAAACGTCTCGAACTCAACGATGTTGTTATTCAGCTTCCTCCGGGCTTAACTATTCTTAGCGGAAACACTGAGAACGCTTTATATGATAGCGAAACCGGAATTATGACTATTTCTCAAATCGTTTCAGAGACAGGTAATTTCAATATCCGTTTCCGTGTCACCGCATTCGAGGCTGAGAAAGCTCACATAACCTTTGACAACTATTATCGTATCGCAAGATTCGAAAACTCGATGCAATTATTATCAGCAAAACTCATTCTCAAGAAAAGCGATTTTAAAGATGGCGTCGATTATTCGATTCCCAATCCAATCTCAATCGAAACAGCTCCTTATATTTCTGATATTGCAGTCACATCCATATCAGGCTCTATTTCCCATACTTTGACAGGCTTCAACATTAATAATATTGATCTCACTACACTCCCCGATATGCTTCGTGGAAGCGGTACAGACATTAAGCTTGTCAATCCCCAAATTTACCTCAAGCTCATCAATCCTCTTCGTGGCTTCGGACTCCATGCTATATGTGGCTTGTCGCTCCGCATCGACCTTGGAAACAAAGAGTTTGATGAATATTCGATTGACGATCCCGGCTATTTCACAATCCAGGCAACTGATGGCGAAAATCCGAGTCAAACTTTCTGCTTTTCACCACAGGAAGTAAAAACATCACCCGCCGGGTTTGACAATCCGACCTACGTTCCCTTCAGCACGCTCGGCAATGTTTTGGCAGGGAATGGTATCCCCGACTATTTGATAGTATCCCTTTCAAGTGGTACTACATCATCGCCTTACATTCCGATACAACCAATTAAAGACTTTCCGCTCGGCATTGATTATGGTGAAATCTCAGGTTCCTACAAATTTGTCGCTCCCCTCGATTTTGAGCCGGGTTCTACAATCCGATATACCAAAACCGAACAAGGGTGGAACAACAAGGATGTTGACAACCTGACAATTACGTCACTTAAAGTGAATGTTACGGTATCATCTAACCTGCCGATCGACCTCACGTTCACGGGTCAGCCTATGAATAAATTCGGTCGACCAATCACAGGCGTAACAATCGAAGGTGCGGTTATCAAAGCCAACACCGAGAACCAAGACCTCGAAATCTACATTACCGGCGAAATCAAAAATCTTGATGGCATAACTTTTGAAGCAACCGGAACCGCCATTGAGTCAAAACCTCTTGCTCCCGGCATGCAACTTACGCTGACCAACCTACGCCCGGTTGTATCAGGATATTTTGATAAAAAGCTCTAATAACTTTGCACCACATTTAAAATGAAAAAATATATAAATAGGCTGATTGCCCCGACAGCTCTTTTGATTTCGACCATTAACCCTGCTCTTGCCCAGCAAACCCTTTCGGGTTACTTTGTCGAGGATTACACATATCGTTTCCAAATGAACCCGGCAATGGGAAACTCGATGAACTTTGTTGGTATGCCCGCGCTTGCAAATATGAATATCGCAATGAACGGTAACCTTCATCTGACCGATATCTTATATAACGTCAACGGCAAAACAACAACATTTCTCAACCCCGAAGTTTCGACAAAACAAGTTTTATCGAACCTCTCAAACGTCAACCGAATAGGTGCCGATATCAAACTCAATATTCTTACCGGCGGTTTTCATGCGTGGGGTGGATATAACACAGTGGCAATCTCCGCCCGCACTGCTATCGATGCCAAATTGCCAAAATCTCTGTTTGCTATGCTAAAAGAAGGAATTGAGAACAAAGAATATAACATTTCAAACGTCAATGCCCGTGCGATAGCCTATGCCGAACTCGCCTTTGGACACTCGCGCGAACTTAACGATGAATGGCGCATCGGCGCGACAATGAAATTTTTGATTGGCGGAGCTCGCATGGATGCTCAACTCCACAATGCGAACCTCGTTCTCGGCACTGACAACTGGACAATAACATCCAATGGTCAGATTAATGCCAACGTTAAAGGATTAAACTACGAGCTTTCGACAAACAAAACCACAGGTAAAGAATATGTTTCGGGCATGAAACTTGACGGTACCGGAGTCAACGGATTTGGTATCGCCTTTGATTTAGGAGCAGTTTTCAATCCCGACTTCATGCCTGAACTAACCCTCAGTGCGTCACTTCTTGACCTCGGATTTATCGGATGGTCAAACGGTTTGAACGCATCAACTGATGGCGAACACACCTTTAACTCAGACGATTACATTTTCAACGTTGACGACAAAAAGCCAAACAGCTTTAAAAACGAGTGGCAAAATATGTCAGACAACCTCGCCACTATATACCAGCTCAACGACATGGGTAACACCGGGTCTCGCACATCAGGAGTCGGTGCCACATTCAACATCGGTGCCGAATACCGCCTGCCCGTCTATGACAAACTGACTTTCGGTCTACTCAACACCACACGCATCGCCGGCATATATTCATGGACCGACTTCCGATTATCAGCTAATATCGCACCATGCGACATCTTTTCAGCCTCAGCCAACATCGCTGAAGGCACATTCGGATTCAGTTTCGGCTGGCTTGCCAACCTTCATCTCAAAGGGTTCAACATGTTCCTCGGCATGGACCACACGCTTGGCAAGCTCGCCAAACAAGGTGTGCCCCTTTCAAGCAATGCCCAAGCCAACATAGGTATAAACTTCCTTTTCTAATTAGATCGAAACATTTTTTAAACAGGAGCGGAGTCGGTTCAACCAACTCCGCTCCTGTTATCTATAGATAAATTTCTATTTCTCAAGAATATTATGTAAATTTGCACTTGTATATATAACGAAATTTATAATCTGTGGATTACCAAACGAAAAAAATTGCGCTGCTCGGCTCTACCGGCTCTATTGGGCGACAAGCTCTCGAAGTCATTCGCCAATATCCCGACCGTTTTAAAGCCGAGATTCTGATCGCAGGTCAAAATGTAGATACACTCATCGCTCAGGCTTTGGAATTCCGTCCCAAAATGGCTATTATTGCCAATCCCGAGCATTACGCCAAACTAAAACAAGCCCTCGCCGGTACCGGCATCGAAACCGCGAGCGGTCAGCAAGCGGTTGTCGATGCAATGGCTCTTGATTGCTTTGATACTCTGCTCAACGCTACTGTCGGATACAGTGGACTTGCCCCGACACTCAACGCAATTGCATATCACAAAAAAATAGCACTCGCCAACAAAGAGACTCTCGTTGTTGCCGGTGAAATTGTCACCGAAGCCGCCCGCAAAAACAACATCAAAATAATGCCGGTCGATTCAGAACATTCCGCTATATATCAATGTCTTGTTGGCGAAGACATCAATAGCGTTACCGAACTCATCGTTACCGCCTCAGGAGGTCCGTTCCGTACTTTCACTCCCGAACAAATTGCCAAAGCCACCGTTAAAGATGCGCTTAACCATCCAAACTGGTCTATGGGGTCAAAAATCACTGTCGATTCAGCTACGATGCTCAACAAGTCTTTTGAGATTATTGAAGCCCGATGGCTTTTTGACATCCCAGGCGAACGCATTTCGGCAATCGTCCATCCCCAATCAATCATCCACTCGATGGTTCGGTTTCACGACGGCGCAGTCAAAGCCCAACTCGGAGTTCCCGACATGAAACTTCCCATCCGCTACGCAATCGGCGAAGAAACACGATTGGTAACCGACGACGCTCCACTCGATTTCAAACTATATACAAATCTCACATTTGAGACTCCCGACGACAAACGCTTTCCCTGCGTCACCCTCGGACATTACGCTCTCAAACGCGAAGGAACTGCAGCTTGTACAATCAATGCAGCCAACGAAATTGCCGTCGCAGCATTCCTCAAAAATCAAATACATTTCAACGACATCTATCGCACGATAATGTCAACCCTCGACTCGACAACATTCATCCAAACTCCCGACTACCACGATTATGTCGCCGTCAACGATGAAGCCCGTCAAAAAGCATCTCAATTCATTCAATCAATCAGCAAATAACATCTCAAAATAATTATGGAATCAATCCTGATTAAAGGACTTCAACTAATCGTCGCTCTTAGCCTTTTAGTTATCATTCACGAATTTGGTCACTATCTCTTTGCACGAATCTTCGGAATCAGAGCCGACCGCTTTTTCCTCTTTTTCAATCCTAAATTTTCGCTCGTAACCTACGACCCGTTAACCCGTAAATGGAGTTTCTTCAAACGTAACACAACCGAAGAAGAAAACCTCGAACGTGCAAAGCTCGTTAAAAAACGCTTTGACGAAACCGGCAAAGCCTCTTGGCGCGACACCGTTTATGGCATCGGCTGGATTCCATTGGGCGGTTACGTTTCAATCGGCGGAATGATTGACGAGTCAATGGATAAAAAGCAGATGGAAGAACCCGTCCACCCCACCGACTTCCGTTCAAAACCCGCTTGGCAACGCTTTTTTGTAATGTTTGGTGGTGTGCTTTTCAACTTCATTCTCGCAATTATCATTTACATAGGCATAGCCATTCACTGGGGCGACTCCTACGTTCCATACGACAAAGCTTTTGGTGGTATGGACTTCTGCGACCTCGGTCTTGAAGCCGGATTCCAAAACGGTGACGTGCTCCTCACCGTTGACGGCAACAAAATCAATTCAGCCGACTTCAACCTTTTCAAAGCTCTTGAGTCAAAATCGATTACCGTTCTTCGCGACGGCAAAGATACCGTTGATGTCGAAATTCCCGAAAACTTCATTCTCAAACTCAACGATGCCGGAATCAAGCAATTTATGGCATTCCGCCTCCCCGTTGTCGTTAAAGAGACAATACTCAATCAGCCCGCTGAAAAAGCCGGACTTCTTTCTGGTGACCAAATCGTTGCAATCGACTCAATCTCAACACCTTCTTACTCGGAATTTGCACCCACTCTTCTTGAAAATGCCGACAAAGAAGTTACTTTGACAGTCAAACGCGGTGACAATACGATATTTGTCAAAGCCATCCCCGATGAAAACGGTAAACTTGGCTTTATGCTCACACCGCTCAACGAGATTTACCCCGTCGAAACAGTCGATTACTCATTCTTTGCAGCCATTCCAAAAGGTATCAAAGACGGTACAAACCAACTTGTAACCTACGTTGGTTCGCTGAAATATCTTTTTACAAAATCGGGGGCTCAATCGGTTGGAGGATTCGGCTCAATCGGTGCGCTTTTCCCTGAAAAATGGAGTTGGTATTCATTCTGGCAAATCACCGCATTCCTTTCTGTTATCCTTGCATTCATGAACATTCTACCTATTCCCGCACTTGACGGCGGACACATCGTATTTGTTCTCTATGAAATGGGCACACGTCGCAAACCGTCAGAAAAAGTGTTGGAATACAGCCAGATGATCGGTCTCGCTTTCCTCGTCTTCCTGCTCATTTATGCAAACGCAAACGACATCTATCGTTTCTTTATAAAATAATACTTCCGTCATGGCTCAAAAATATCCCCAAATATCTCTCAAACGAGGTAAAGAAGAATCGCTCGACCGTTTTCATCCTTGGGTTTTCTCAGGCGCAATCCACCACATGCCCGAAGGCATCGAAGAGGGGGACCTCGTTACAATCACTGCTCATGACGGTCGTATCATCGGCTCGGGTCATTTTCAAATCGGCAGCATCGCCGTGCGTATGCTCGACTTTGGCGACACCGTGATAGACAAAGACTTCTATTACACACGTTTATCTCAGGCTTTGGCTCTACGTCGTTGCCTCGGACTTGACCGCCCTGACAATAACGCCTACCGTCTTGTGCACGGTGAAGGCGACTTTTTGCCCGGACTTGTCATTGACATCTACGGCTCGACTGCCGTTGTTCAAGCCCACTCGCCCGGTATGCACTACGCACGTCAAATCATTGCCGAGTGCCTTGTTTCACTTCCCGACGCAAACATTAAAAACGTTTACTATAAATCAGAGACAACCCTCCCCTACAAGGCCCGCCTCGACCCAGTCAACGACTACATAATCGGCTCATACGAGACCGATATTGCTGTTGAAAACGGACTTAAATTCCACGTTGACTGGCTAAAAGGTCAAAAAACCGGGTTCTTTGTTGACCAACGCGACAACCGCTCGTTGCTTCAGCACTATTCCAACAACCGTCGTGTGCTGAATATGTTCTGCTACACCGGTGGATTCTCGGTATATGCCATGAGAGGCGGTGCCGTTAAAGTCGACTCGGTTGACTCTTCAGCCAAAGCTGTCGCACTCACCCGCGGGAACATCGACCTCAACTTCCCCGGTGACACCCGTCACTCAGCCTATGCCGAGGATGCCTTCAAATTTCTTGAAACTATGGAGCCTGACAGCTACGACCTCATCGTGCTCGACCCTCCGGCATTTGCAAAACATCGCAGTGCGCTCCGCAACGCTTTACGCGGTTATCAGCGACTAAACGCAATGGCATTCAAAAAGATAGCAAAAGGCGGTATTCTTTTCACATTCTCTTGCTCCCAGGCTGTTTCAAAAGAACAGTTTCGACTTGCCGTATTCTCGGCAGCCGCTTCAACCGGTCGTAAGGTCAGAATCCTTCACCAATTGACCCAACCTGCTGATCACCCCGTAAACATCTATCACCCCGAAGGCGAATACCTCAAGGGGCTCATTCTCTATGTCGAATAACAATTAACCTTATGAATAATTTCAAAACTGCAGCAATCTCAGTTTGTGCTGCGCTCCTTTCTATACAAGCAATGAACTCAAAAAGCAATAATGATTTCAACTATGTTGTCGACAACTTTGCCGACATCGAGGTGCTTCGCTATCAGGTACCCGGCTTTGAAGACCTCTCCCCTAACCAGCGCAAGCTGATTTATTACCTGACCGAAGCCGCTCTTGCCGGTCGCGACATCCTTTGGGATCAGCACGGGAAATATAACCTTGAGCTTCGTCAGCTTCTCGAAAACATCTACACATCTTATAAAGGTGACCGCAATTCAACCCAATTTAAAGCTTTTGAAAAATATCTCAAACAGGTTTGGTTTGGCAACGGAATTCACCATCACTACTCGATGGATAAATTCACACCCGACTTTTCACGCGATTTCTTTGACTCTCAGGTTGCCCTACTCCCTGCTGCGAAACGTCCTGCCAATCTTGAAACTCTCACCGACATAATCTTCAATCCTCAGACTCTTGCCAAACGAGTAAATCAAGCTGAAGGTCAAGACCTTATTTTAACCTCGGCTTGCAACCTCTATGACGAAGGCATCACTCAAAAAGAGGTTGAAGACTATTTCGCCGCAAAAAAAGATACGACTGATCTTACACCGATTTCTTATGGTTTGAATACCCGCATCACCCGTGACAAATCGGGCAATATTGTTGAACAGACCTATAAATCAGGTGGTCTTTACGGCGAGGCTATCGACCGAATCATCGAAAACCTTGAAAAGGCTTTACCTTACGCTGAAAACAACCAGCAAAAAGAAATAATCGAGTCGCTTATCAAATATTATCGCACAGGCAACCTTCGCGATTTTGACGCATACTCAATTCTATGGGTTGACGACACCAACTCTCAAGTCGACTTCATAAACGGCTTTATCGAATCTTACGGCGACCCCCTCGGCATGACCGGCGCATGGGAATCAATAGTGAACTTTAAAAACGTTGAAGCCTCCCACCGCACCGAAGTCCTCTCAAACAATGCTCAATGGTTTGAAGACCGTTCACCTGTTAATCCCAAGTTCCGAAAACCCGAAGTCAAAGGTGTCTCAGCAAAAGTAATCACCGCCGCAATCCTCGCCGGTGACTCTTACCCCGCTACTCCTATCGGTATCAACCTTCCAAATGCCGATTGGATTCGTGCGGCTCACGGCTCGAAATCGGTTACTATCGAGAATATTACCGAAGCCTACGACAAAGCGAGTCATGGCAACGGCTTCAATGAAGAATTTGTCATTGACGAGCCTACACGCCAACTACTTGACAAATATCTCTTTATCACCGACAACCTCCACACCGATCTTCACGAATGTCTAGGTCACGGATCCGGTCGTTTGCTCCCCGGTACCGACCCCGACGCTCTGAAGGCTCACGGCTCAACTCTCGAAGAAACCCGCGCCGACCTCTTTGCACTCTATTATCTTGCCGATCCCAAACTGATTGAACTCGGATTGCTCGACGACCCCGACGCCTATAAAGCCTCATATTATAAATATATTCTCAACGGATTAATGACTCAGCTCGTTAGAATTGAGCAGGGTAAAGACGTTGAAGAAGCCCACATGCGCAACCGTAAACTCATCGCCGAATGGGTTCTCGACCACGGCAAAGTCGATAACGTAGTTGAACTTGTCAAGATTAGCGGCAAAACTTTTGTCAAAATCAACGATTACGATAAGCTCCGCACTCTCTTCGGTCAGCTTCTCGGTGAAATTCAGCGTATTAAGAGTGAGGGCGATTATGAAGCAGGACGTGACCTCGTTGAAAAATATGCAGTCAAAATTGACCCTGCCATACATCGTGAAGTCCTCGACCGCTACGCCAACCTGACAATCGCCCCATACAAAGGTTTTGTAAATCCTGTCTACACACCCCACCTTGATAACACCGGCAATCTTATTGATGTCACTGTATCTTATGATGAGAACTACATTGACCAGATGCTTCGTTATTCACGCGATTACTCTCCTTTGACAAACAAATAAATCTCTACCTGAGGTCTTATGATACTGTTTCCAAACTGTAAAATAAATCTCGGGCTACACATTCTCGCCCGGCGCCCCGACGGTTATCACGATATTGAAACCGTTATGGTGCCGGTCGATTTGACCGACATTCTTGAAATTGTTCCATCCCAAACCGACAAGACCTCATTAACCGTCACAGGCAATCACGTTGACTGTCCAACCGAAAAAAATCTTGTCATCAAAGCACTCAGGGCAGTTGAAAAGTTTGTCAACCGGCAACTTCCTGTCGACATCTATCTGAGAAAAATCATTCCCGACGGAGCAGGTCTTGGCGGTGGTTCATCTGATGCAGCCTTTACAATTAAAGGATTAAACATCATCTTTAATCTTGGATTAACCGACTCAGAAATGGCTTCAATCGCCTCGACCGTCGGTGCTGACTGCCCGTTTTTCATCTACAACCGACCGATGCTTGCCACCGGAACCGGGACAACCCTATGCCCGGTACAGCTCATCCCTGATTTCAAAAATCTCTCATGCCTGATTGTCAAACCGACCGAAGGCGTTTCGACCGCCGAAGCCTATGCCGGTGTAACACCTCAACAACGCCAAATTTCTCTCACTGCAATTATTTCCGAGCCTGTAATCAATTGGCAATCAAAACTTTTCAACGACTTTGAAAAATCGGTCTTTGAGAAACGGCCCGAGATAGCCGATGTAAAAAAACGGCTCATTGATTCGGGTGCGATATATGCAGCTATGAGCGGTTCGGGATCTTCGGTCTTTGCTTTTTTTGAAAATGACAAAATGGCAGACGACATAGCCAAATCAATCTCAAACGGCTTTTGTCAAAAAGTTAAGCTTCTTTAAGTGAACGTTATCGCCCGAAAATTTGTTATCATCATAAAAGAAAATGCTGAAAAATCTATTTTTGGCAACATTTTTGCATGAGATAATAAAAACTTAAAACTTGATAATATGGACGATAATAATAAAAAACAACACAACATTCACGACGAAGCTGTTGAAGCCTCTGAAGTAATGGATGTCATGCCCAATGAGGAAGTTTCTGAAGGCGCTGAAGTTGAAGGCGTTGATGAAATCGAATCTCTCAAAAATCTACTCCAACAACGTGACGAAGAACTTGAAAAACAGAAAAAAGAATACCTCTTCCTCATGGCTGAGTTTGACAACTTCCGCAAACGTAACGTTCGCGAGCGTTCCGAACTTCTCAAAAATGCCGCAGAAGGGGTTATAAAAGGTCTTCTTCCTATCGTTGACGACTTTGAACGCGGTTTGGTGGCTATCAAAGATTCAAGCGATGCCGATGCGGTCAAAGAAGGCATGGAGCTTATCTATAACAAACTCGTTAAATATCTTGAACAGAACGGCGTTAAGGAAATCCCAACAAAAGACGCTGATTTTGACACCGAATATCACGAAGCAATCGCAATGGTACCGGTTGAAGACCCCGCTTTGAAAAATAAAGTCATCGACACTGTCTCTAAAGGCTATACCCTCAACGACAAAGTCATCCGCCATGCAAAAGTAGCTGTTGGACAATAATACCGGTAACCTCTAAAAATCATTTGACGATGAGTAAACGCGACTATTACGAAGTTCTCGGCGTTGATAAAAATGCAACTGCCGACCAGATAAGAAAGGCTTATCGTAAGCTTGCCATCAAATATCACCCCGATAAAAATCCCGATGATAAGGACGCCGAAGAAAAATTCAAAGAGGCTGCCGAAGCTTATGACGTGCTTAGCGATGACGAAAAACGTAAGAAATATGACCAGTTTGGTCACGACATGGGTCCCCAAGGATTCCCCGGTGGCGGTGGTGGATACTACAGCTCGGGCGGAATGTCTATGGACGATATTTTTGAACATTTCGGTGACATTTTCGGTGGACGCTTCTCCGGTCAATGGGGTGGCGCGACCGGTGGCGGTCGCCGCCGTCGCGGTCCATCAGTAAAAAAAGGTAGCGACCTGCGCGTGAGAGTCAAAATGACTCTTGCCGAGATTGCAACCGGTGTTACCAAGACTCTGAAAATACCTACTCAAGACAAATGTACCTACTGTAACGGTACAGGTGCGAAAGACGGCACTGCCTTCTCTACCTGTCCAACTTGTCACGGTTCAGGTGTTGTCCAGACCGTTCAGAACACGATGTTCGGACAAATGGCGAGCGAATCGGTTTGTCCAACCTGTAACGGTACCGGTAAAGTGATCACTACCCAGTGTACCCACTGTCACGGTACAGGTGTTGAGAAAAAAGACAATCAGGTTTCATTCCACATTCCTGCCGGAGTGGTCGACGGTATGACATTGACCGTTTCTCAAAAAGGTAACTTCCCCCGCAACGGTGGTGCCGAAGGCATCCCCGGCGACCTCCTGGTTGTAATCGAAGAAATCAAAGACGAAGAACTCATCCGCGATGGCAACGATGTAATCTATAACCTCATGCTTGATCTCCCGACTGCAGTTCTCGGTGGTTCGGCTGAAGTTCCGACAATCAACGGTCGTGCACGACTCAAGATTGCCCCCGGAACTCAACCCGGTAAGGTTCTCCGACTCCGTGGCAAAGGTATTCCCGACTATCAGTCTCGAATGCCGGGCGACGAACTTATCAACGTCATGGTCTACATCCCCGAGCAGCTCAATGACGAAGAGAAAAAACTCTTTGAATCGCTTAAAGATAAGCCCGGTATAAAACCCGATCAGTCAACCGTAAAACGTATTTTCAGCAAATTACGTCATATTTTTGAATAATAACTGACACGTTATAAACATTAAAACCTCGATGATGTCAAAAAATCATCGAGGTTTTTTATTTATAGTCATCTCAAAAATTACTACCTTTGCATAAACGATTTTGCAGAATCAAATTTCAAACAGAATTTACACATATCTTCAATATACCTAATGGCAGTTACAAACCCGACATCGAAATATGGAGACCGCAAAGGTCGCGACAAACAACAATCCGAGTACATCACTCAGGGACGTATGCAACCGCGTGACATCGATCTTGAACAAGCTGTGCTCGGCGCATTGATGCTCGAAAAAGATGCATACGCCGTTGTTTGCGACATGCTCAAACCCGAAACTTTCTATGAGCCGGCTCACAATTTGATTTTTGAAGCAATACGCGCCCTCGGTACCGCCCAGCAACCGATCGATATGCTGACCGTCACCGAA
The DNA here is from genome assembly GCA_947174335.1 of uncultured Porphyromonadaceae bacterium. Lineage (GTDB taxonomy): Bacteria > Bacteroidota > Bacteroidia > Bacteroidales > Muribaculaceae > CAJUPY01. The sequence continues at coordinate 26,674 of CAMWIM010000003.1, forward strand.
CAGTTGCGTCAAGACGGAAATCTCGACAAAATCGGCGGCCCAATATATATATCTGAGTTGACCTCGCGAGTTACATCGAGTGCCAACATTGAATTCCATGCCCGAATACTCGCTCAAAAATATGTTGCTCGCGAACTCATCTCGTTTGCAGCCAACATCGAGACTCAGGCATTTGACGAGAGTAACGATATTGACGACATTCTGCAAGTTGCCGAAGCCCGCATTTTTGAAATTTCACAGCGAAACGTAAAAAAACAGGTTACTCAAATCGACCCGGTCATTGCTCAGGCAATTGAACAGATTCAAATTGCAGCCAACCGCGAAACCGGTTTAAGTGGTCTTGCATCAGGCTATCACGATCTCGACAAAGTTACTTCGGGATGGCAAAACAGTGACCTCATCATCATTGCCGCACGTCCGGCGATGGGTAAAACAGCATTTGTGCTTTCAATGGCTAAAAACATGGCGGTCAACTACAACACCCCTATTGCCATTTTCTCGCTTGAAATGTCAAACCTTCAGCTTGTTAACCGTTTGATTTCAAATGTCTGCGAGATTGAAGGTGAAAAAATCAAGAGCGGTCGTCTTGACGAACGCGAATGGGACCAGTTGATGTCGCGCGTAAAAAATCTTCAGAGCGCACCCCTCTTCATCGACGATACACCCGCCTTGTCAATCCTTGACTTGCGTACCAAAGCCCGCCGTCTTGTCAGCGAGCACGGTATCAAAATGATTATCATCGACTACCTCCAGCTGATGAATGCTGCAGGTATGAAATTTGGTAGCCGCGAACAGGAGGTAAGTATGATTTCACGTTCTCTCAAACATCTTGCCAAAGAGCTTAACATCCCTATCATCGCCCTTTCACAGTTGAACCGTTCGGTCGAAAGCCGTTCCGACGACAAACGTCCTCAGTTGTCTGACCTTCGTGAATCGGGTGCAATCGAGCAGGATGCCGATATCGTATGCTTTATCCACCGACCCGAGTACTACCTCAAAAGCGGTGTAAATGCCGAAGGACACGACATAAGAGGTCTTGCTCAGTTTATCATCGCCAAGCACCGTAGTGGTTCGGTTGGAGACATTGACATGAGATTTAGAAACAAGTTTGCCCGTTTTGAAAACTGGGTACCCAACGATATTGATTCAGGTCATATCGAAACAATTGAATCTCGCTTAAATGGTGGAAATATTAGCAGATTGGGAGATGACTCCGATCCGCTTGCCGGACCGATACCAAGCTCTAATCCTCTCAACGGAGGCTCAGCCAACATCACAAATGATTACGAAAATCCTCCATTCTGAACCACTCTTGACCAAAGATATTATCACAAATGAATAAGAATTTACTTGCACTTTTCATTTTTCTTTCTCCAATATTAACACTTTCGGCTCAAAAAGAACGCCCCACGGTCGGTCGTCCCCTTGATATTCCTGCTGTTTTTGCCGGAAACTTTGGTGAATTACGCCCTGACCACTTCCATTCGGGACTCGACTTCAAAACTCAGGGACGCACAGGATTGCCAATCCGAGCAATTGACAACGGATATGTCAGCCGATGCATTGTTTCTCCGTGGGGTTTTGGTCGCGCTGTCTATATCGTCCATCCCGAAACAGGTTTAACCTCGGTATATGGTCACCTCGAAAGTTTTGCAAGTAAAATCGACGACATTGTCCGTGATGCTCAATATCAAAACGAGACCTTTTCTATCGATCTTGATTTTGAGCCCGACGAAATTCCTGTTAAACGTGGCGAAATTATCGGTCTAAGTGGAAATGCAGGTAGTTCGGGAGGGCCCCACCTCCACATGGATATACGCGACACCACCACCGGCGATGCTCTCGACCCGATGGAATTTTATCGCCAATATGTCAACGACAATGTTGCTCCAGAGGTGCGCCAAATCGGACTTTATCCCGTTCCCGACAAAGGTATCGTTGACGGCTCGACCACAGGAACGGCACTCACGCCCTCTGATTTTTCAAAAGGTTTCACCGCGTGGGGAAAAGTTATGCCGGGTATCAACGCCTATGACCGAATGTCAGGAACAAATAACATTTATGGTGTAAAATATCTTACCCTTTTGGTTGACGGCAAACAAGTTTACAAACGCACGATTGACCGCTTCTCTTTTGACTCGACACGCGCTGTCAACACGCTTGCTTATTATCCCGACGTTGCCCGTAGCGGACGATGGATGATGACAACCTACGTTCCGCCGACAAAACCGCTTGGCAACATGATTGCAACCGAAGGCGACGGCTCTGTTGACATCAACGAGGAACGTGTTTATAAAATGGAATTTATTCTTGAAGACGAAATGGGTAATAAAACCCGTCGCTCATTCAACGTAAGCGGTAAAAAAAGTCCTATCCCGACAACTATTGGCAAAGGCAGCCTACTAAACTTTGACGGCGAACATTCATATAACAATGAGGGAGTCAAAGCACGACTTCCCAAAGGTGTTTTATATGATAACACTTATTTTAAAATTGATGTTGAGCCAACCGCTGAATATGCGTCGGTTTTAGCAACTATTGGCGACTATCTCGTGCCATTGGCTGGCGACATTCAAATTGAGATTCCGATTCTCAACGATACGATTGCCGATAAATCAAAATATTATCTCGGTCGTGTGTCGGGAAATCGTTGTTCGGCTGTCGATGCAATTTATGAAAATGGTGTTATGAAAGGCAGCGTCTCCCGATTCGGTCAATATGCTGTTTCAGTTGACAAGACACCTCCCTCAATCGCCTCCATGACAAACAAAAAGACCGCACCCGGGTTTCTAAAATACCGCATCACCGACCGCCAGAGCGGAATAGACAATTATTATTGTGAAATCGACGGTCAGTTTGCACTCTTTGAACACGACGGCAAAACCTCGTCCATCTCATTCAAGATGGATCCGAAACGATTTAAGCATGGTGTTGATCACCGGCTTAAAATAACCGTCACTGATGCATGTGGCAATGTCACTGTTCACTCTACAAAATTCCATTGGTAATCATCACTTTAAGCAATGAGTATTTTTGAAAGTCGTAAAAAAAACATTAATATTCCGATGATTTTCAGAGTAATCGGTATATTGTTGATATTCGAGGCATTCTTCATGTGTCTGCCTTTGATTGTAGCATTAATCTACCATGAATCAGACACTAAAATTTTCGGACTGACCGCAGCATCTACACTCATTATAGGATGCTTGCTCGGTTTTGTAATGAAAGTTGACCACCGCGAGATGGGAAAACGCGAAGGCTTTTTACTGACCTCGCTCGTTTGGGTGGTTTTCTCTTTCTTTGGCATGGCTCCTTTCATCTTCGGCTCGCCCAACCTGTGTGTCAGCGACGCCTTTTTTGAATCAATGTCAGGTTTTACCACCACCGGCTCATCGGTTTTATCAGAAGACATTGAAATTTCTCATGCCATTCATTTTTGGCGTTCACTGATGCAATGGATTGGCGGTATGGGAATCATTCTTTTTACCCTCGCCGTACTCCCGATGTTGAACTCTTCGGGCGGAATGCAGATGTTCAATGCCGAGGTCACCGGAATTACTCACGACAAATTAAAACCGCGCGTCAGCCAAACCGCCAAACGTCTTTGGGCGGTCTATACAGCCTTGACAATAACCCTCATTTTCTTGCTATGGTTTGGACCGATGAACTTTTTTGACGCTATCTGTCACGCACTCAGTACAATATCAACCGGCGGATTCTCAACCCGCGCTGAAAGCATCTCGGCTTGGAACTCGATGTATGTCAAAATAGTCCTGACAATCTTTATGTTTATGGGCGGTATCAACTTTGCCATTCTATATAAAGGGGTTACCGGACACTTTAAATCTCTTTGGGAAAATCAGGCATTCCGATTTTACGCATTTATGACAGCCCTCATGTTCTGCGTATTTTCATTTACCCTGTTTCTCAACCATACAGCAACCTCATTTGAAACACTCGTCATCGACCCGATTTTTCAGATTGTTTCGATGATGACCTCAACGGGTTATACAGTTAACAATTTGGAGAACTGGGGCGTATTTCTCATCCTGATTTGCATAATCCTGATGTTTTTCGGAGCATGTGCAGGTTCAACCAGCGGTGGTGCCAAACTCGACCGCGCTCTTGTTTTGATGAAAGATGTCCGCAACGAAGTTTATCGCGTACTCCATCCCAATTCGGTTCTGTCTGTAAAAATCGGCAATCGCATATTATCACCCGAAATCGTTGCAAAAGTTATCGCCTTTATCCTTCTTTACGGAGTTGTCATCGTTGTGGGCGCACTGATTTTGACAATGATGAATGTTCCGCTTGTCGACTCGCTGTTTGCTTCTTTTTCATGTGTCAGCAACGCCGGAGTTTCGGCGGCTGAGACCGGAGCAGGTTCGACCTACGAAATTTTCGGAGGAGCCGGCAAATGGATTTTATCGATTCTCATGCTGATAGGCCGTCTCGAACTTTTTACGGTAATTGTCCTTTTCACCCCCGGATTTTGGCGCCGATAAGACAAAAAAGTCGATTGAGTTAAAGAATTTTTTCCTTAATTCTTGTAAAGACGATTAATTTGTCTTAAATTTGTCGGGAAATAAGTAAACACACTTATTTCATCACTCCAATCATTAACTTTAAATCACTAATAAAATCATTAATAAACTAAACATCCTAACTTTCTATGTGGTTATTTAACTCTTCTATAGGTAGGAAATTCGTTATGGCTTTGACCGGCGCATTTCTTGTCCTATTTGTCACATTTCACGTTTTGATGAATGGTGTTGCCATCTTCTGGCCAGCCGCTTACAACACAGTTTGTGAGTTCCTCGGTGCCAACTGGTATGCACTCATCGCCAGTGCTATCCTCGCTCTCGGCTTCATCATTCACATTATTTTTGCAGTTTGGTTGACCCTCCAGAACCGCAACGCTCGCGGTAACGACCGCTACAACGTGGTTAAAAAACCTTTGCAGGTTGAATGGTCTTCTCAAAACATGCTCGTTCTCGGTGTTGTTATCCTCGCCTTCCTGGTCATCCACATGATCCAATTCTGGGCTAAGATGCAGTTTGCCGAAATCTTCCACGTTAACGTCGTTGACCCTGATAACGGTTTGTCAGTTCCCCCTGCTGCCGGTACTTGGTTCCTTCAGATCGCTTTCAGCCAGTGGTACACTCTCCCGATCTACATCATCGGCTTTGTTGCTCTCTGGTTCCACATGACTCACGGTTTCTGGTCTATGTTCCAGACTTGTGGTTGGAACGGTCAAATCTGGCTTGAACGTACTAAATGTATCGCTAACTGGTGGACTTCAATCGTTGTCGGTCTCTTCCTCATCGAAGCCGTTGTCTTCACCGTTCAGGCTAACAAAGGTGCTTACACCGCTTGCCCCGAACTTCAGGAACAGTACATCGAAATGGTTGCCGAAGGTCAGAACGCTTCTGTTCCTGCCGGAATTTGCGCTACTCCCTGTGAAAAAAACGCTGTAGCCTGTGACGGCAAACATCAGCACAAACACGACTGTCAGGCTGAGAAAAACTGTCAGGAAAACAAATGTGCCGATCAGAATTGCGAAAAACAAGATTGCAAGAAACAAGATTGCGAAAAACAAGACTGCAAGAAACAAGATTGCAAGAAAAGCGACTGCACTCATAAAGATTGCAAACACGCTGTAGAAACTGAAAACACAAATTCTTCAAACAATTAAACCATCAGATATGGCAGACTACACTAAACTTGACGGGATGATCGATTCGACCCCCATCATGAAAGATTATGCCGACATCGAATCGTCGAAACTCCCTGAATTTCAGATTGACTCTAAAATTCCCGAAGGTCCCATAGCTGAAAAATGGACCAACTATAAAGCTCACCAGAAGCTCGTTAACCCCGCCAACAAACGTAACCTTGATGTTATCGTTGTCGGCACAGGTCTTGCAGGTGCTTCTGCAGCATCTACCCTCGCTGAGATGGGCTTCAACGTAACTAACTTCTGCATCCAGGACTCACCTCGCCGCGCTCACTCTATCGCCGCTCAGGGTGGTATCAATGCTGCTAAAAACTATCAGAACGACGGTGACTCGGTTTATCGTCTTTTCTACGACACTGTAAAAGGCGGTGACTTCCGCGCTCGCGAAGCAAACGTTTATCGTCTTGCCGAAGTTTCTAACAACATCATCGACCAGTGCGTTCAACAAGGTGTTCCCTTCGCTCGTGAATACGGCGGTCTCCTCGCCAACCGTTCATTCGGTGGTGCTCAGGTTTCTCGTACATTCTATGCCAAAGGTCAAACCGGTCAGCAGCTCCTCCTCGGTGCTTACGCTTCTCTCAACCGCCAAATCCAAAAAGGTAAAGTTAAATCATACAACCGTCGCGAAATGCTCGACATCGTCCTCATCGACGGTCGCGCTCGCGGTATCATCGTCCGCAACCTCATCACCGGCGAAATCGAACGTTATGCAGCTCACGCTGTAGTTCTCGCTACCGGTGGTTATGGACGTGCATTCTTCCTTTCAACCAACGCTATGGGTTGCAACGGTTCAGCTGCTATCCAGGCATTCAAGAAAGGTGCTTACCTCTCTAACCTTGCCTTCACTCAGATTCACCCGACATGTATCCCCGTTCACGGCGAAGACCAGTCTAAGCTCACCCTTATGAGTGAATCTCTCCGTAATGACGGTCGTATCTGGGTTCCCAAGAAAAAAGAAGATGCTGAAGCTATCCGCGCAGGCAAAAAGAAACCTACCGATATCCCCGACGAAGACCGTGACTTCTATCTCGAACGTCGCTATCCCGCCTTCGGTAACCTTTGCCCACGTGACATCGCCAGCCGTGCCGCTAAAGAACGCTGCGACGCTGGTTATGGTGTTGGTACCGGTAACGCTGTTTACCTCGACTTCAAATACGCTATCCAGCGTGATGGCGAGGCTGCAGTTCGCGACCGCTACGGCAACCTCTTCGACATGTATCAGATGATTTCTGATGACAACCCCTACGAAACACCGATGATGATCTTCCCCGCAAGCCACTACACCATGGGTGGTATCTGGGTTGACTACGAACTCCAGACCTCAATCAAAGGTCTCTTCGCTATCGGTGAATGTAACTTCTCTGACCACGGTGGTAACCGTCTTGGTGCATCTGCCCTCATGCAGGGTCTTGCTGACGGATACTTTGTATTGCCCTACACAATGCAAAACTACCTCTCTGACCAGATTAAAGTTCCCCATTTCACTACCGACACTCCCGAATTTGATAAAGCTGAAAAAGATGTTCGCGATCGTATCGAACGCCTCATGAACATCAAGGGTACAAAATCACCCGATCAGCTCCACAAAAAACTCGGTCACGTTATGTGGGAACTCGTTGGTATGGGTCGTACACTCAAAGGTCTCGTAAAAGCTATCGACGAAATCGAAGAAGTTCGCAAAGAATTCTATTCTGACCTCCGCATCGTTGGTAAAGCTGACGACCTCAACCTTGAACTCGAAAAAGCCCTCCGTCTCGAAGACTTCCTTGTAATGTCTAAGATGATGGCTATCGACGCTCTCCACCGTAACGAGTCTTGTGGTGCTCACTTCCGTGAAGAATACCAGACTCCCGACGGTGAAGCTGCCCGTAACGACAAAGACTATATGTATGTCAGCTGCTGGAAATATACCGGCGACAACGAAAAGCCCATCCTTCTCAAAGAAGATCTCAAATATGAGGCTATTCAAGTTCAGACACGTAACTATAAGTCATAATCTTTAAAACCACGAGATTACCTACAATGGAAACTACAATTAATGTAAACTTGAAAATTTGGCGTCAACGTGGTCCTAAAGAAAAAGGCCAGTTCGTCACTTATCGTGTTGAAAACGTTTCGACCGGATCTTCTTTCCTCGAAATGCTCGACATGCTCAACCAGCAACTCGTTGAGAAAAACGAAGAACCTGTTGCATTTGACTCTGACTGCCGCGAAGGTATCTGCGGTATGTGCTCGCTCTACATCAACGGTCACCCCCACGGTCCCGTTCAGGGCATCACTACATGTCAGCTTCACATGCGTAAATTTAAAAACGAAGATACAATCACAATCGAACCTTGGCGTTCGGCTGCATTCCCCGTTATCCGCGACCTTATGGTTGACCGTAACGCCTTCGATAAAATTCAACAGGCAGGTGGTTATGTATCATTCAACTGCGGTGGCGCTCAGGATGCCAACAACCTCCCCATCTCTAAGGAAGTTGCCGACACCGCTATGGACTCTGCAACCTGCATCGGCTGTGGTGCTTGTGTAGCCGCTTGTAAAAACGGTTCTGCAATGCTCTTCGTTTCAGCTAAAGTCAGCCAGTTTGCAGTTCTTCCTCAAGGTCAGGTTGAACGCGCTCGCCGCGCTCGCGCAATGGTTCGCAAAATGGATGAGCTCGGTTTCGGTAACTGTACCAACACCGGTGCTTGTGCCGCTGAATGTCCCAAAAACATTTCTTTGAGCAACATCGCACGCCTCAACCGCGAATTCATCAAAGCTAAAATCGCTGAATAATTCTTTCACGAAATAATAGCTCTGAGCGCCGAGTCATCCGCGACTCGGCGCTCTTTTTTTTAAACAATAAAAATAAATAATAGTCTCTTATTTATTAGGATAATTCGATGGGAAAGGTTAAATTTGCACCCATGAAACAATATCCTATAGCTTGATGGCTCTGAAGCTTCCTGGATTCATCACTTCAAAAGTAGTACTTTGGTCTGAGTAAAAAAATTTCAAAAAACGAACACAATGGCTAACATTATAAAACTCGCAGATGTAGAATCAGCTATAATAGAATTGAGAGGACAGCGCATTATTCTTGACAGCGATGTAGCACGTCTATATGGCGTTGAGACTAGAGAGGTGAATCAGGCAATACGAAACAATCCCGATAAATTTCCTGCAGGTTACGTTCTGGAATTAACAAAACAAGAGAAAACAGAGGTTATCAAAATTTTTGATAACCCCCAGCTAAAGTTCTCGCCAAAAACTCCCAAAGCATTTACTGAGAAAGGTTTATATATGCTCGCGACCATTCTAAAAGGTACAGTAGCTACCCAAACAACCATAGCAATTGTTGAGACTTTTACCAAGATGAGGGAATTGTCCCGTACAGTTGGGGAACTGACCAATTCTTCCGATGAATTTCGTCAAAAATCCCTTATGCAACAAAGCGGTGATATTTTGGCTGATTTGTTGGATGACGGAATGAGAGCGACCGATACTGAGACTACAATAGAATTAAATTTCGCCGTTTTGAAATTGAAGCACACGGTTAAGCGTAAAAAAGATAACACCAAAAAATAACAATAAAACGACCGAAATGTTTAAATAACATAATCGGTCATTTTTATTGCAATTTATTACTAAAAATCTAATTTAAAATTGTAATTTTGCATTGTTGTTGAATAATTATGTTATAAAGCAGATTTTCAAATTGGCTTTTAACTTATAATTTCATCATTTTAAAGCTTTAAAAATTACAATATAACATGTCATTCCCTTTAAGAAGTAATCAAAGTACAGGTGGCAGACGCATGGCCGGAGCCCGAGCGCTATGGCGTGCCAACGGCATGACCGAAGAACAGATCGGACGCCCTATCATCGCTATCGTCAACTCATTCACCCAGTTTGTTCCCGGTCATACCCACCTCCACGAAATTGGACAAATCGTCAAAGCCGAAATCGAAAAACTCGGATGTTTTGCCGCCGAGTTTAATACAATCGCTATCGACGACGGTATCGCAATGGGACATGACGGCATGTTGTATTCGCTCCCCTCTCGCGACCTCATCGCCGACTCGGTCGAATATATGGTCAACGCCCATAAAGCTGATGCAATGGTTTGCATCTCAAACTGTGATAAAGTGACCCCCGGTATGCTTATGGCAGCTATGCGACTCAACATCCCGACAATCTTTGTTTCAGGCGGACCGATGGAAGCCGGACAAGTTGACGGCAAAGCGGTTGACCTTGTTGATATTATGGTTCAGTCGGCCGACGAGACCGTTTCTGACGCTCACGTTGAAGCTCTCGAAAAACACGGATGCCCCACCTGTGGCTCTTGCTCAGGTATGTTCACCGCCAACTCGATGAACTCACTCAACGAGGCAATCGGACTTGCCCTCCCCGGCAACGGAACCGTTCCCGCAACCCACGCAATGCGCATCGAACTCTTCCGCCGTGCAGCCCGTCAGATTGTCAAAAATACCGAGGAATATTATTTAAAAGGAAACGAAGCGGTTCTTCCCCGTTCTATCGCCACACGTCAGGCAATGATTAACGCAATGACACTCGACATCGCAATGGGCGGCTCAACCAATACCGTTCTTCACCTTATGGCAATCGCTCACGAAGCAGGTGTTGATTTCAACATGGGTGACATCGACCAACTTTCACGCAAAGCACCCGTTCTTTGCAAAGTGGCACCCAACTCATCATATCATATCGAAGACGTTAACCGCGCCGGTGGTATCATCTCGATCATGAAACAGCTCGCCGATGCAAATCTGATCGACACGACTGTCAAACGTGTTGACGGATTGACGCTCGCTCAGGCTATCGATTCATGGGCTGTTGGTGGCAAAAACTTCACCGACCAAGCCGACGAACTCTGGAAAGCGGCTCCCGGCGGGAAACGTTCAACCCAAATGGGTTCTCAAATGACTTTCTTCTCAACCCTCGATACCGATCGCGCTGCGGGCTGTATCCGCGACATCGATCACGCCTACTCACTCGATGGCGGACTTGCCGTTTTGCGTGGTAACATTGCTCAAGACGGTTGCGTTGTCAAGACTGCCGGAGTCGATGAATCAATCCTCTGTTTCAGCGGTCCAGCCAAAGTCTTTGAATCTCAGGACGAAGCTGTTGAAGGTATTTTGGGCGACAAAGTTAAAGCCGGCGATGTAGTTGTCATAACCTACGAAGGGCCCAAAGGAGGTCCCGGTATGCAGGAAATGCTCTACCCGACCAGCTACATCAAAGCCAAACATCTCGGTCGCGAATGTGCGCTCATTACCGACGGACGTTTCTCAGGCGGTACATCAGGACTTTCAATCGGTCACATCTCTCCCGAAGCCGCTGCCGGCGGTAACATCGGTCTTGTACGAGACGGTGACATCATCGAGATTGACATTCCAAACCGCTCAATCAACCTCAAGGTTGACGACAAAACACTTGCCCAACGCCGTAGCGAAGAAGAAGCCCGCGGTCGCGACGCCTTCACACCCCACCACCGTCAGCGCGAAATCTCAAAAGCCTTGAGAGCATACGCTTCAATGGTTTCTTCAGCCGACAAAGGCGGTGTAAGAAATATTTAAAACTAAAACAGAACAATAATGGAAAATAATCATATATCAGGTGCCGAAGCACTTCTTAAATCGCTGATTTGTGAAGGCGTAGACACTATTTTTGGCTATCCGGGCGGTCAAATTATCTCAGTATATGACAAACTATATGACTATACCGACCAATTGCACCATATTCTTGTTCGCCACGAACAAGGTGCTATCCATGCTGCTCAGGGATATGCCCGTACGACAGGACGCCCCGGCGTTGTCATCGTGACTTCAGGACCCGGTGCAACCAACGTGATTACAGGTCTTGCCGACGCTTTGATGGACAACACCCCGATTGTTGTCATCAGCGGACAGGTTGCTTCTGACTTTCTCGGCACAGACGCTTTCCAAGAGGCTGACGTTGTTGCAATGACCCAACAAGCCACCAAATGGGCTATCCAGATACGTCGTCCCGAAGAAATTCCCGCTGCCGTTGCCCGCGCTTTCTATATCGCATCAACCGGACGCCCCGGACCGGTCGTTCTTGACATAGCCAAGGATGCTCAGGTTGGAATGATGGACTGGAGTCACGAACGTTGCCGTGCGATCCGCAGCTACGATCCTTGCCCCAAGATTAACCCGCAGGATATTGACGAAGTAGCTCAATTGCTTGAAACAGCAAAAAAGCCGATGATAATTGCCGGTCATGGCGTCATGATAGCCAACGCCGAGAAATCACTGCTCGAAGTTGCCGAAAAAGGCAACATTCCTGTTGCGACAACCCTTCTCGGATTATCTACAATCCCGTCTGACCATCCGCTCAACAAGGGAATGGTCGGCATGCACGGTAATCTTGGACCAAACTCTGCTTCTCTCGAAGCAGACCTTATCATCGGTGTCGGACTCCGCTTTGACGACCGTGTTGTCGGCGACTTCAATGCTTATGCGCCCAACGCCCGCATCGTTCATGTCGATATCGAAAGCGCCGAACTCAATCGCAACATAAAGACTTTCAAGGCGATACACGCCGATGCCGACGACTTTTTCAAAGCTTTATCTGAAAAAATCAAACCGACAAATAACCCCGAATGGCTTGCCAAATTTGATACTCGTGACAAATTCGAGACTGAGAAAGTCATCAACCCGATATTGAAACCCGCTGAAGGTCCTCTCCACATGGGTGAGGTTATCCGTGCGGTTGCCGATGCGGCTCCAAAAAATGCCATTTGCGTTACAGATGTCGGTCAAAACCAGATGTTTGCAGCCCGTTACTTCCGTTATCATGCCGACAAGAGTTTCTTGTCATCGGGTGGTCTCGGAACAATGGGATTTGGACTTCCTGCCGCAATGGGTGCCAAGATCGGAGCACCCGACCGTACCGTTTGCCTGTTTGTGGGCGACGGCGGTTTGCAGATGACCATTCAGGAGCTTGGCACAATCATGGCTTACAACATCGGTGTGAAAATCATATTGTTGAACAATGACTACCTCGGCAACGTACGCCAATGGCAGGAACTATTCTTCAACAGCCGCTTCTCTCAGACACCGCTTGTCAACCCCGATTTCAATAAGATTGCCGAAGCTTATGGAATCAGAACCGGCAAAGTGACACGACGTGAAGACCTTGCCGATGCCATCGCCGACATGCTTTCTGACGACAAAGCATATTTGCTCAATGCCGCAATCGGATCTGACGAAATGATCTTCCCGATGATTGCCGCCGGAACTTCATACGAGAAAATTATGATTTCTAAAAACGAGAACTATTTCCCTCTCAAATAATTTCACCTTATGACTGATAATAACCCCATAAAACTATACACCCTCTGCCTGTATTCTGAAAATACGGTCGGACTTGTCAGCCGCGTGTCAGTGATTTTCACACGCCGATGTGTCAACATTGAATCAATCTCGGTTGGTGCATGTTCAATCGAGGGTGTCACAAAATGGGTTATTACAGCCAAGACCTCACGCCGTGCGATGGAAAAGATTGCCGCTCAGGTTGAACGTTGCATCGACGTGCTGAAAGTCTTTGTATTTGACGACGAAGAAATCATTTATCAGGAAGTTGCCATCTACAAAGTGGCAACCGCTCCTCTGCTCAAAGAACACAAAATCGAGGAAATCATCCGTAAACACTCGGCTCGTATTCTCGACATCACCGACGAATATACCGTAATCGAGAAAACAGGTCATTACAGCGAAACCGAAGCCCTGCTGGCTACTCTCAAACCCTACGGACTCAAACAATTTGAACGCAGCGGACGTGTTATTGTCACCAAGTCGACCCAGGAAGCAGTGACCGAATTTCTTGAAATTCAGTCACAACGTCTCGCAAACAACACAACCAACTCCTAAGATATGGAAACTAAACTATATACAATCACTATATTTTCTGAAAACTCGGTTGGTTTGCTTAGCCGAGTTTCGCTAATATTTACCCGCCGTGGCATCAACATCGAGTCAATCTCGGCAAGCTCCTGCTCTATTCCGGGTGTTACCAAATGGATCATTACAGCCTTTACCAATCGAGAGCTTCTCGATCAGGTAGCAAAACAGGTTGAACGATGCATCGAGGTGCTGAAAGTGTTTGTTTATGACGATGATGAGATTATCTATCAAGAAGTTGCGCTTTACAAAATTGAAACCAACCTTTTGTTTGAGGAGCCTCACGTTGAACGCATCATTCGTGAACACTCAGCCCGTATCCTCGAAATAAAACGCGACTTCACCGTCATCGAAAAAACCGGACACTACCGCGAAACCGAAGCCCTCTTTGAAGAGCTCAAACGCTTCAACCTCAAACAGTTTGTCAGGAGCGGACGTGTCATTGTAACCCAGTCGCCAAACGAATATATCACCGATTATCTCGTCGAACAGAACCGCCGAATCAATAAAATCAATGATGCAACCGAGTGAATTCCGCATCCCTGAAAAAAGCTACACCTCAAGTTTCTTCCTTGGTGCCGGACGTTGCAATGCCCAGGGCGAACTTCCGCTTACATCGCTGTCTCAGCATCTCATTGATGTAGCGACAGCCCATGCCAACCATCTCGACATCGGCTATGACCACCTGCGTCTGAGCAATGCGTCATGGGTTCTCAACCATCTGTTGATTGAGATGATCCGCTATCCAAAAATCAACCAAACCTACAAAATCACGACATGGGTTGTCACCACAACCCGACTTTACAGCGACCGTGCCTATGCCATGATTGACATTGACGGCAACATTCTCGGCTATGCCCTGTCGCGTTGGGTTGCTATAGACATCGACGCCCGCAAACCTGTTAACCTTATACAAATTTTTGACGGTAAAGACCCCAATACCGGTGTTCTGCCTCCGATTCAGGGATTCAAACGACTGACTCCGGTCGATGATGTCGAAATCAAATTTGATTACACTTTCAAATATTGCGACATCGACTGCAACCGTCACGTCAACACCACTCGCTACATCGAACACATTCTAAACCTTTATAGTGTCGATTTTTTCGACACCGAAATGCCCGTCAAATTTGACATCGTCTTCCACCACGAAGCCTACTACGGCGACCAAGTCTCAATACTCCGCACCCACGGCGATGCCGAAAACGAAGACAAAATCGAGATACGCCGAGGTGACATCGCCCTCACAGTCGCCACCCTCAAAGTCGAGCCGAGGAAAAAATAAACTCTTTCAAGCTACTATCACGTAGAACGACTACCAACATCATCGTAATTATGAATTATGCATTATGAATTATGCATTGAGCATTGTTTCAAGCAGTGCCTCAACTGCGATCTCATCGTTGATGTCAGTCGGCTGATGTTACTGTAACGTTGACCGGTCAAGAAGCAATGTTTGAGCGAATGTTCGAGCGATTGGAGAGTTGTATCTTTGGGGAGAATTGATGAGAGCTGAGTGTCACCGGTAGCGATGAGATATTTGATGAATCCTTCGATGATAAACATTTCGGGATGAGCAGAATAGTCAATTGATTTGAATACTTTTTGATTGGGAGTGGTTGTTTCAACCTGATGAGTTTCGTTTTCGGGTTGTTCCGCGTCTTGTTGGGCTTGCATTTCTCTTTCACGGGCTTCACGTTCGGCAATAGCTTTTTTAGCCTCACGACGTTTGCGCATACGTTCGCGACGTTCGGCATCGAGTGCCACTTCATCAGCAATCGAACGCATAAAAGTGCGTACTTCTTCGCCCATAAAACATGGAGGGGTCATGCGACCGTGAAAGAGAAAGTCATAAAGAGCGATGATACACTTTTCGCGTTGAACACGGTGCATGTCGTCAAGTCGTTTTACCCAAGATTTTTTGAATACGATTTTTTCCATAGTGATATAAATTTTGATAAAGTGATTAAAAATTTTTCTGCAAAGTTACGTTTGTAGAAGGTCAGTTTTGAGTAAAAAGGTGACAAATTATGTATCGTTGATAATCAGTGGTTTACATATTTGCGGGCGCACGAGCCGTGCGCCCCAACACACACCTAACAGGCTGACTTACAAGGACGTACAACTAACATATCCACGTTTCAAGCAAGTGTACCAAAATTGTGGTTCATCATCTCCGACGATGATTTTTTTGGTGGCTTCTCGTTCTCAGCCAAGGCACTGACGAGCCATGACTGAGTTAAAAAAGAGTTGTTGGTCTTCGACCAACCTCCTACATATCAAGCGGATGAATAAGCACTATACCTACAAATCAACATATAGCTATGCAACCTCGAAGAGGTTGAATTCCTATAGCACAGTCATGGCTCGAAGAGCCTTGGCTGTGTAAGGGATACCTCCCCAATTACATCCTCGACGAGGATGAACCTACAAAATTAGGATAATCGAGTCAACGGAGCCGACTCTCTTAAGCACTCTAAATTAATCCATTAAAGACTATCCGGACGTGTTTTATACAATTCCACATTAATATATTTATAAATTATTAATTGTTTTATTTGCCAATTAAAATATTTGTATTAACTTTGCAGCATAATTCAAATAATCCTTTAATTATATATTATGGCATTTAAATCAAAAGCAAATATTATCAACAATAAAATTGTTGAAGTAACGGTACCTGATGGTGAAAAATTTCAAGTCTATTGTCGTATCGGTTGCTACTTAAGCGAAGACACAAAAAAAATGGAACTCGAACTTCTTGAAGCCATCTTTGATAAGTATTATTCTGAAGACAAAGAACAAATGATTAATAACATTTGGATTAACTCTAAAATTAACGGAATAAGTTTTCTCGGAATTTCTCCGGGAGATAGACAGCAAGAACGTACTCGTATAGGTTCCCGAATTAGAGAAATTCGTGTTGAGCGAGATATGGAAGCTCGTGACCTTGCTAAATTAGCAGATATAGATGCCGCTAACCTCAGCAGAATCGAAAATGGGAAATATTCTGTTGGATTTGACGTTCTCTCAAAAATTGCAGCCGCTTTAGGTAAAAAATTAGATTTGGTAGATATTGACAACTAAAATATGCATCCTAAACAAGACTATTCCTACGCTTTTAATAGTGAGAAAAAACTCACTTCTATTAACAGTGCTACAAAAGGCAATCAGTATTATTGCCCTTGTTGCGGTGAAGTTATGATACCAAAACAAGGGCAAAAAAATCGTTGGCATTTTGCTCATAAAGCTAACCTTGAAAATTGCTCTTACGAAACCTACCTTCATAAATTAGCTAAAATCAGAATTCAAGAATGTTTTAATCAAAATTCGAGTTTCAATATAACATTCAAGCAAGAATGTATGTGTGATGCTAATGTCTGCTCAATTAAGAGATTTCCACGCTGTAGTTGGTTTGAACAGAAAACATTTGACATTAAGAAATACTATAATAGCTGTGAACAAGAGGTCTCCATAAAAGGTTTTGTGGCTGATTTATTAATATCAGATAATTATTCTAAATATCCACCAATATTAATTGAGATATACGTAACACACAAGTGTTCGGAAGATAAATTAAATTCAGGTTTAAGAATAATTGAAATACACATTGACTCAGAAGAAGATATTGAAAAAATCACATCTTCGGCTTCAATTATTGAAAGAGCTGGGGAATTTCTGCCCAGACATTCTTTCCCCAAAACCGATATTACCTTTTATAATTTTAAAATTGAAAAAATAAAAAATCCACCTATTGAGTTCCAATATCCTAAATTTAGATTTTGGATTGATCAAAATGAAGAATATCATTTTGACAAGACTAATGATTTTTCTAAATTAGATAAATGTATAACACCAACTAAACAAGAGATAATCAATGCTATTTTTAGTATGGAGTCTTTACATGAAATAGAGTGGGATTGGGCCTTTGATAAAATACGAAAATTAGGACTAAAACTTAAATACTGCACTTTATGTAAGTTCTATAGAAATACTATATGCATATTATATAAAAAATTAAACAGCAGTAAACATCCAAGAAGATGGCATGCACGAATGTGTCCCCAATTTTTTTATACTAATATTGATTATAATTATTTTTACTTCAACGATACTGCAATTAAGTATATTGTCCGTGTAAATGGAGAAATAATATATATATAGTAAAAGCCACCCCTGGCGGGATGGCTTTTACTATTATCGTGTTTACTTATCAGAGAGCATTCTCGATTTCTTCTTCCTCTCCGACCGGGATGTCGGTGTTGACATTACGGCTGCCGATGAAAGCATAGAAAAGGAGATAGGCAAGCATTGCGATGACAAGCCAGTATGAAGCGAGATAACCGGCTTTACCGGCGATAGCTTCCTGAATGAGAGGCATTACACCACCACCAACGACCATCATCATAAAGATGCCCGAAGCCTTTGCTGTATATTTTCCGAGACCTTCAACAGCAAGGTTGAAGATACCGCCCCACATTACAGAGGTGCAGAGTCCGCAGAGAACGAGCAATGCAGCACTAACCGGTACCAATGCAGTGGTAAATCCGTCTTCAACGCTATATGCAGGCATTGAGATGCGGATATCTGACGGCGTGCAGATGGCAGCCAAGATAAGGATTATACCAACCGCCGAAACGGTGATGAGCTGTGTACGGCTTGATACTTTGCCTGAGATGACACTCGAAACGAGACGTCCGCAAAGCATGAGCAACCAGTAAACGGCAGCGACTGAACCGGCAACTGCAACTGCATTTTCAGTGATACCTGAAGCATTGCTGTCAGAGAGATAGAAAATCAACACACCGGGAATTCCAACTTCGATACCGACATAGAAAAAGATACCTATCACACCGAGAACAGTGTGGCGGAAGCTCCACGGACTGTGAGACATTTTAACTTTGCTCACAGAGTTAGCCTGCTGAGGTTCAGGTATCTGAACGAACCAGATAACGAGGAAAGCGACAACAAACACACCCATTGCGATGAACAAGAGCGGGAGCACGTCGCTCATACCGGTTGAAGCTGTAACCTGACCGATGAGGATTCCGACCAAAAGCGGAGTGAGAGTAGCGGCAAGTGAGTTGCACGAACCACCGATTTGAATGAACTGGTTACCGCGGTTGCCACCACCACCAAGATTGTTGAGCATCGGGTTTACGACAGTGTTGAGCATACAAACACAAAAACCGCAGATAAATGCACCGAGAAGATAGATTACATAATTAAGATGTACCATGTTTTCACCAACGGCAAAAACATTGGTTTCAAGGCCAATCTGGCTTGAAAGGAATTGAAGGAAAAGACCGAAGATACCGATTGCAATAGCCAGGAGAGCAGTCTTTTTATATCCGATTTTTACAAGAAGATTACCTGCCGGAATACCCATGAAAAGGTAGGCAAGGAAGTTCATCATGTTTCCGACCATACCCGACCAGTCATATTGGTTTTTCCAGATTGTACCGAAAGGAGCGGCAAGGTTAGTCACAAAAGCGATCATCGCAAAAAGGAAAAACATCGTCACGATAGCGATGTTTGCCCCTTTTACCTGAGGCTGAGAAGCTGTGTTAGTTGACATTGTGATTGTTTATTTAAGTTGATAAGTATTATATTTACAGGTATTGTCCGGCAAATTTAAGTAAAAATGTCTGATAATTTCACAATTTAACGCAGAATTTTTATTTAATATTGACGAGAACCAAAAATATCGTTACCGATGCGCACGTGAGTGGCACCGTTTTTGATGGCAAGCTGATAATCGCCGCTCATCCCCATCGAAATAATATCAAAGCGTTGTAAATCAGGTGCTATTTCAAGAATTTTACGTCGAGTGTCGGCAATCAGTTTGAAATCTTCCTCGATGCGTGCAACATCATCAGTGTTTGATGCCATACCCATAACTCCGCATAAATGAGTAGCTTTCAAATTCTCAAATTTGCGGGCACGGAAATAGTCGAGGAGTTCATCGGGCGAGAAACCAAATTTTGTTTCTTCCTTTGCCACATGGAGCTGGAGTAAAACATCTGTCACCACACCCTTACGAGCCGACTCGGCATCAATCAAATCAAGCAGACGTTCTGAATCGACACTCTCGATCATCGAAACGTTACCGACAAGTTTCCGCACCTTGTTTGTTTGCAGGTGACCTATAAAATGCCACACGATATCATCGGGCAACACCCCTACTTTATCAAGCAACTCATCGACACGGCTCTCTCCAAAGACGCGTTGCCCGGCTTCGTATGCCTCGGCAACAGTCTCGGCAGGGTGAAACTTAGATACAGCTACGAGCTTGACGTTCAAAGGGTCAAGCTCGTGGTGGTATCTTAAAATATTTTGTTTGATGTCAACGCCTGACGTCATAATCAGCCTTTTTTTGCGTTATAGACATCCATAATCATGGTCTCGTTGATAGAGTGAATTTCAAAGTCACCGAGTGTTCCTTTCATGCCTTCCATAAAGTTGTCGTATGCGCCTTTGAAATCGTTAGCGGCTACAAGCACCTGACTGATAGTCTTTTTCTCGGCAGCCGTTTTCTCGTCGATTGAAATAAAGGCTACTTTGACAAGATACCAGCGGTCGGTTGAATCATCAGGAAAAATTTCAACGATTTTAGTTCGTTTCACGGTTGAAACCGAGAACTCTCCACCCAAACGAGGGGTCAATTCCTCAATAGTACGGGCTTCGGCTTCGGTGAACGAAAGAGCATCGACCAAATAAGTTTCACTTACTTTCTTAGTCGCGCCGTTTTCCTGAATTTTTTCATATCTAACTTTACATTCAAACCACTGTGCCATAATATTTTACAATTTTAATTTAATTATTCTGATCGGTTTATTTACATCTGCCGTCTCCGTTTAAGAACCATTGATCGGCTTAATGTGAAGCAAAATTACGATTTTTTATTTTACCACACAAATCAATATCAACAAAATTACTGACATAAAAAGTTAGCACTTTTCAGCAAAAATTCATAACTTTGCATCAACTATGCTCATGCAATGAATTTGCTTCCACAAATAGTAATCAGCGGTCTGCTCATCGGTATACTTATTTCGGCACCGATGGGTCCGATTGGTATGCTCTGTATTCAACGCACCCTGAACAAAGGACGCTGGCCCGCATTTTTCACAGGAGTAGGAGCCGCTTTTTCAGACCTTATCTACTGTCTGTTAGCAGGTTTGGGTATGTCATTCATTACCGATTTTATTTCGGCTAATCAAGCCCTGCTACAGCTTTTGGGCAGCATTGTTCTTGCCGGATTTGCCTTTTATCTGTTCCGCAAAAACCCGACACGGTCTCTCCAAAGTCAAACCGTGCAGCGTAAGCGCAATCTTTTCACCGATTTCGGAACCGGATTTTTGTTCACATTCTCCAACCCGCTGATTCTGTTCTTTATCATCGGACTCTTTGCACGATTCAATTTTCTTGTACCCGAATATTTGTATTATCACTACGTGGCAGGTTATGCCGGAATCTTTGGCGGAGCATTGCTGTGGTGGTACACAATCACATTTTTTGTCAACAAAGTGCGTGCCCATTTCAACGTGAGGTCAATGTGGATTCTCAACCGAGTAATCGCCGTCATCCTCTTTATTATGGCGGCCTTTGGTTGCGTCATGAGTATAAAAAGTTTTATATCTTAAGCCAATGGACACCCCTGCTCCCCTAATTATTCCGTTTATCGAGAAACTCGACGCCGACAATCTTGCCGAGGCAGCCAAAGTGTTGCAAGATAACGGGTCGCCGACCTCTATCGACTCGGTCAACTGGAAAGATCAATATCCCTATCATCCGCTGACATCTTTCTACATCGGGCACAACGGAAAATATATTTTCATCGACTTTTTTGTCAGATGCAACTATCTTCGTGCGGTCAATACAGCAAACAATTCGCCGGTTGCACAAGACTCGTGTGTCGAATTTTTCGTGTCACCGACAAACGACAATTTCTACTTCAACTTTGAGGTTAACTGCATCGGTACAATCAACGCATCGTGTCGCTCGGAGCGAAACAATCCGACACGACTTAACGATGAGCAACTTGCACGTGTGCTCAGATATGCGTCATGTGGAACCCGACCATTCAACGAAATCGAAGGACTGTTTTCATGGAATATTACCCTTGCAATTCCGTTTGATTTGCTCGGCATTGAATATAAGGGTGAGCCAATCAAGATAAAAGCAAACTTTAATAAATGTGCATCAGCGACATCCCAGCCCCACTATCTTTCGTGGGCTCCCATCGACACTCAGGCACCCGATTTTCATCAACCGAGATGTTTCGGCACTGTAATCATCGCCGGCAAATAAAATCAAGATTAATGATTGTCAAACAATAACTAAATAAATCAAAATAACAGATGAAACTTTTTGATGTATATCCCCTCTTTGACATTGAAATAAATCGTGGCAAAGGCTGTCACGTATATGATAATAAAGGAACTGAATACCTTGATCTTTATGGCGGACACGCCGTAATTTCAATCGGTCACAGCCATCCCCACTATCTCGATGCATTGTCAAAACAAGCCGCCAAGCTCGTTTTTTACAGTAACTCGGTAATAAATCCGCTTCAAGTCAAATTGGCAGAACGTCTTGGTAAAGTTGCAGGAATCGACGATTACCAGCTTTTCTTGATTAACTCGGGAGCTGAAGCAAACGAAAATGCAATCAAACTTGCTTCATTTGTTACCGGACGTAAACGCATAATCGCTTTTGACAAAGCATTTCACGGTCGTACATCGGCTGCTGTTGAAGCTACCGACAATCCTAAGATTCAGGCTCCGGTCAATAACAATCAAAACGTTACATTCCTTCCCCTCAACGATATTGAGGCAGTCAAGAAAGAGCTCAACAAAGGCGACGTTGCAGCCGTAATCGTTGAAGGTATTCAGGGCGTAGGCGGCATACGCATCTCTGATGACGATTTTCTCAAAGAACTTCGCAAAGTCACAAAAGATGCCGGCACCATGCTCATTCTCGATGAAATCCAGAGCGGCTACGGTCGTTCAGGTCGTTTCTTTGCCCACCAGTATTCAGGCATCAAACCCGATATGATTACAATGGCAAAAGGTATCGCCAACGGCTATCCTTCCGCCGCTGTTGCAATCGCCAACGACATCAAACCTGTATATGGTCAACTCGGAACAACCTTTGGCGGTAACCATCTCGGATGTGCCGCCGCACTCGCCGTTCTTGATGTTATCGAGGATGAAAAACTGATTGAAAATGCCGAGAAAGTCGGACAATATCTCATCGACAATCTAAAAGGACTTCCCGGTGTTAAGGAGGTGAGAGGTCGCGGTTTGATGATTGGAATCGAAATGGAGCGTGAAGCTAAAGAGTTGCGTCGCCGACTGATTTTTGACCAACATATTTTCACCGGAGCCGCAGGAACCAACATCATACGCCTTTTGCCACCGCTCTGCGTCACCAAAGAAGATGCCGATCGCTTTATCGAAAGTTTCAAAAAAGAGCTGAAAAACGAAGGATATGTCGGTTAATCGCGTCATATTAGTAGGCAATGTCGGAGCAAAACCGACAGTCAAGATGGTTGAAGGCGGAATGGTTGCAAACCTTTCGCTCGCTACAACCGAGCCTCCGCAGACAACGTCAACCGGAGCGGTCATACCTGAACGAACCGAGTGGCACCGTCTTGTTGTATGGGGCAAAAATGCCGAATTTACCGAACGTTATGTTGACAAAGGCTGTCGCCTGTATATCGAAGGGAAGCTGAGAACGCGCACATGGCAAGACACCAACGCGCTGAAACATTCAGTCACTGAAATTCTCGTCGACAAGCTTGAAATTCTTCAACGACCGACCTCAAACTAAGAAATAATATAATATCAATCAATATCACATTTCATGAAAAAAAGTAAACAAAAAAATGTCGTTCAATCGGGAGCCGCATTGAATCAGATCGATTCAATTCCGGCTGCTGAACTCGACCCGGTAGAATTACCCGAAAACGCATTCCGCGAACTCGGTGCCAATGAGACCTACCGCCCGATGATGCACCCCGATCACGACTATCAGGAAGTGACGCCCTACTCAGTCGGTATGGGTCTGCTCTTAGCCGTAATCTTTAGTGCGGCAGCCGCCTATCTTGGCTTGAAGGTGGGACAAGTTTTTGAAGCTGCAATTCCCATTGCAATTATCGCCGTCGGTCTTTCGGGCGCACTAAAGCTCAAAAATCCGATGGGTCAGAATGTAATCATCCAGTCGATCGGAGCTTGCTCGGGCGTAATCGTAGCCGGTGCAATCTTTACCCTTCCGGCTCTCTACATTCTTCAGGCTACATATCCCGAAATCACTGTAAACTTCCTCGAAGTGTTCCTCAGTTCGCTGTTTGGCGGTGTGCTCGGAATCTTGTTCTTCATTCCCTTCCGTAAATATTTCGTAAAAGATATGCACGGCAAGTATCCTTTCCCCGAAGCAACCGCAACCACTCAAGTTCTTGCAAGCGGACAGGCTGCCGGCAACAACGGACAAGCCAAGACACTCGTTATCGCTTCGTTGATCGGTGGTATTTATGACTTTATCGTCGAAACCTTCGGATGGTGGGCAGGAACAGTATCGACCTACGCAACCCAATGGGGTCAGGCACTCGCAGCCAAAACAAAACTCGTATTCAGTTGCAACGTGTCGGCTGCCGTTCTCGGTTTGGGATATATCATCGGTATCAAATATGCGTTTATCATCTGTGCCGGTTCATTCTTTGTATGGTGGGTATTGATTCCGGTTATGGGATCGTATGGTGCACCTAACATCTGTGTAATGAGCCCCGACATGATATTCTCAAACTATGCCCGCATGATTGGTATCGGCGGTATCGCTATGGCAGGTGTGCTCGGTATCATCAAATCATGGCCTATCATCACTCAGGCTGTCGGTCTTGCCCGCCGTGAGTTCAAAGGTCAGGGCGAGGGAGTGAAAGTACAGCGTTGGCAAATGGACATCTCAATGAAACACATTGTATTTTTCATTGCTATCGCCTTGATCGCCGTGTTCTTTTTCTTCTATATCGGTGTTATCCATAACTTCGTTCAGGCTCTCGTAGCATGGATTGTTGTGGTTGTTATTGCATTCCTCTTCACGACCGTAGCCGCAAACGCTATCGCTATTGTCGGTACAAACCCTGTTTCGGGAATGACCTTGATGACCCTTATCATTGCATCGGCAATCCTTGTTGCAATCGGTCTTAACGGGACATCGGGTATCGTGGCTTCAATGGTTATCGGTGGCGTTGTCTGCACCGCCCTTTCAATGGCAGGCGGTTTTGTAACCGACCTGAAAATCGGCTATTGGCTTGGGACAACACCCAAACGTCAGGAACAGTGGAAATTCCTCGGCACCCTCGTATCGGCTGCAACTGTTGGAGGTGTGATGCTCGTGCTCAATCAGGTTTATGGTTTCACCGGACCTAACGCGCTTGTCGCTCCTCAAGCCAACGCAATGGCAAAGGTTATCGAACCGTTGATGATGGGTGGCGAAACTCCCTGGATTCTCTACATGGCAGGTATTGTACTTGCCTTGATACTCAACTGGCTTGGCGTTCCCCCGTTGGCATTCTGCCTCGGAATGTTCATCCCCTTGCAACTCAATGTTCCGCTTCTCGTGGGCGGTGCTATCGCATATTTTGTTGAACGTTCAACCAAAGACAAAGAGCTTGCAGCCGCTCGCCGCGACCGCGGTACACTCATCTCATCCGGTCTTATCGCCGGTGGCGCACTCTTCGGTGTGTTTGCCGCTTTGACCCGCTTCTTTGGGTTTGAATATGTAGCAGGAATTGACGCTACCACCCTTCAGATTGGCGGATGTGTCGCTTATGCTCTCTTGATTATCTATCTCGTTTGGGATAGCTGCAACGCAAAGAAAAAATAAACTACCGTGCCGTCGATTGAGATGAATAACAAATCAATCAACAGGCAAATATTGGCGCTCGCCGTGCCATCGATTATTGCCAATATCACCACTCCGCTTTTAGCGTTGGTCGATACTGCCATAGTCGGTCACATGGGGAGCGCCATGTTTATTGCAGCCATCGCTCTCGGTGGGTCGGTTTTCAACATGGTTTACTGGCTCTTCAACTTCCTGAGAATGGGCACAAGCGGCATCACGGCTCAGGAATATGGACGTGGTACCTCGGGGAACACATCGGAAACGCTCACCCGCTCGCTGTTAATCGCGTTGTCAATCGGAGTTGGCCTGATAATACTGCGTCAACCGATTATCTCCTTAGCCATCGATTTTATGGATCCCGACCCGGCGACCGCCGACATTGCCCTCACCTATTGCCATATCCTGATATTCGGAGCACCGGCACTGTTGGCATCATATTCATTCACAGGCTGGTTTATCGGAATGCAAAACTCAAAGGCGACGATGTGGATTTCGCTGTTGATAAATGTAACCAACATCGGGGCAAGCCTGTTGCTGGTCTACGGGCTGAAATTCGGAATCAAAGGGGTGGCTATCGGAACGCTGACTGCTCAATGGATTGGAGCAATCGCGGCTTTCATTATGGCACTTCATAACGGTTACCGATTCAAGCGACACGAAGGTCAGCCGATATTTGACCGACAGAAAATCAAACAATTCTTTTCGGTCAACTTTGATATTTTCTTGCGAACTATCTGCCTGATAGCTGTCACTGTTTGGTTTACCCGAACCGGTGCACGCCAAGGTACTCTGATGTTGTCGGTAAACGCACTATTGATGCAATTTTTCATCATCTTCTCATATTTTATGGATGGATTTGCGTTTGCCGGAGAAGCGTTGACCGGAAAATCTATTGGAGCCGGAGACAAATCATTGATGAAGTTGACCGTCAAACACCTGTTTGGCTTTGGAATCGGATTATCCATAATGTTTTCAATACTTTACACAATCGGTGGCGACCTGTTGCTCAATATTTTGAGCAACGAACAAAACGTTCTGCAAGCATCATCCGATTTCAGATGGTGGGTAGTGACCGTTCCGCTTGCCGGATTCTCAGCTT
This sequence comes from uncultured Porphyromonadaceae bacterium, assembly GCA_947174335.1. Taxonomy (GTDB): domain Bacteria; phylum Bacteroidota; class Bacteroidia; order Bacteroidales; family Muribaculaceae; genus CAJUPY01. The sequence goes on from CAMWIM010000003.1 coordinate 53,345, forward strand.
TTATATGGGACGGAATCTATATCGGAGCAACCCAAACCAAATGGATGCTCACGGCTGTTTTCAGCGCAATGGTCGTCTTTTTTGTCACCCTGACAATAACCTATCCGGTTATGGGAAATCACGGGTTGTGGCTCGCTTTTATTAGTTATCTTATAGTCAGAGGTTTAGTCCTGATCTTGACTTATCGCAAAATTGAGCGGGCACATTTTTATCATCAAAAGTGATAAAACTCCCAAAATAAATTGTATCTTTGTGATATAAATTCTTTTTCTACTACATCACTTATGATTAAGAGCGTATTAGAAGATGTCATGAGCAAAGACCTTGCAGCTCTTTGGACTCTTTTAGATAACGAAGAAAAGCGTCGAATAGTCGATGCCTTCACTATTCATAACTTCAAAAAGAACCAGATAATCTATGCCGAGAATGACAAGCCCGAATATATTTGGTGTCTACTCAAAGGCAAGGTAAAAAGATATAAAGACGGTGCAGGCGGCCGTCAACAGATTCTCCGATTAATCAGACCTGTTCAGTATTTTGGCTATCGTGCCTATTTTGCCAACGAGCCATACGTTTCGAGTGCCGCAGCGTTTGAGCCCTCGGTTATCGGGTCGATTCCGATGTCGCTTGTCGAGGAGATGATCAATCACAACATGAAACTCGCCTGGTTTTTCATTCACGAACTGTCACGTAACCTCGGTGGCAGCGATACACGAATCGTAAACCTTACCCAAAAACATATACGCGGACGTCTTGCCGAAGCACTGATTGTGTTAAAAGACAATTATGGATATGAGCCTGACAACTCGACACTTAACATTTACATGGCTCGTGAAGATCTCGCTAATCTGTCAAACATGACAACTTCTAACGCCATACGCACTCTGTCAAGCTTTGTCGCTGATAAACTGATAGTTGTCGATGGTCGCAAAATAAAAATTCTTAACGAACAGATGTTACGCAACATCAGCAAATATGGCTGATAAAGCGACACGAAATAACTATGCCGGCTGATTATAGACATAAACCTGAATGGCTTAAAATAAAACTTCCCCGCGGTGTTAAAGCGGCAAGTGTTGTCGGAATGCTAAACGACCGATGCCTTCACACGATTTGCACCAGTGGAATGTGTCCCAACAAAGGTGAATGTTGGGGTAACGGAACTGCAACCTTTATGATTGGCGGTAATATCTGCACCCGCAACTGCCGCTTTTGCAATGTAACCACCGGTCATCCTCTACCCCTTGACCCGAAAGAGATTGACAACATCGTCAAGTCAATTAAAGAGTTAAATCTGAAACATGCCGTCATCACATCGGTTGACCGTGACGACTTGCCCGACGGAGGAGCTGCTCACTGGGCATCATTAATCAGAGCCTTGAAAAAAGAATGTCCCGGCGTGACTATGGAGGTTCTAATCCCTGATTTTAATGGCGACTTGTCGCTTGTCGATATGATAATTGCCGAGAAACCCGATGTTATTTCACATAATCTTGAGACTGTCCGCCGACTTTCACCCCAAGTGAGGTCACGAGCTACATACGACCGGTCGCTCTCGGTTATTAAACATATTGCTGACAGCGGAATACGTTCAAAATCGGGTATCATGCTCGGATTGGGTGAAACTCCCGAAGAGATTTATGAAACAATGGACGATCTACGCGCTGTGGGTTGCGAAGTAATGACAATCGGACAATATCTTCAGCCTTCAGAGAAGCACTATCCCGTACAAGATTATATTCATCCCGACACCTTTGCCCAATATGGCGAAGTCGGACGACAAAAGGGATTCCGCCACATCGAGAGTGCTCCAATGGTACGTTCGAGCTATCACGCTGAGCGTCACGTTCATTAAACCTACTCAAATGTTGCCTGAAATAAAATTTATCGATTGCGGAATAAAACCCTATCGGGAGATGTGGGATATGCAACTTAAGTCGTTCAACGAGCTTATCGCTTTAAAACGTGAGAAAAAGCCGATTGAACAGGAATATGTTTTGATGGTCGAGCATGAGCCGGTTTATACGATGGGGCGCCACGCCAACCCTGCCAATATGCTGATTTCTCAGGAGTTGCTAAAGCAAGACGGCATTGAATGTATTAACATTGAGCGAGGAGGCGATATAACGTTTCATGGTCCCGGTCAACTCGTGGTTTACCCAATCATCGACCTGCAAGAACATGGTCTTGGAGTAAAACAATATGTGTGGCTGCTCGAAGAAGCAGTCATCCGCACCATTGCCCGATATGGTATCAAAGGCGAAAGAATTGAAGATGCCACCGGCGTTTGGATTGACAAAGGAACGCCAAACGAACGAAAAATATGCGCTATCGGTGTTAGAGTAAGTCACTCAATCACAATGCACGGCTTCGCCCTGAACATCTCAACCGACCTCAATTATTTCAATCGCATCAACCCCTGCGGCTTCGTTGACAAGGGTGTCACCTCAATAGAAGCCGAGCTTCACGAAAGAGTCAATATCAATTCGGTTAAACACGATATTCAAACAATTCTCAACAAGTTGTTAAACGAATAAAAATCCCGATTAATCGCGAGTTATCATGATTAATCGGGATTTATTATGGTCATTAATCGAGATTTATAAGGAATAATCTCGATTAGTTTTGGTTATTTTTCGAGCTGCGCTTTGGCTTTGGCGAGTGCACGTTCATAGGCTTTTTGAGCTTTGGCGCGTTTGCCGGGTGCGGCATTTTGCACTGCATCATAGAGATCCCAAAGATTGTTTGCCTTAACAGCTTCTTTTTGTGCAGTGGTGAAAGCTTCGGCTTTTGCCTCGGCTTCTTTTTCGTCAGCTTCGGGTGCGTAGGCATGCTTATAGCCCTTAACATCGTTCCAGTGACCACGGGTAAAATCGGGGAATGAAACGGCAGCAGAGTTATTGTCCATAGAAAGTGTGCCAAGTTCGGCAAGCGAACACCATTCAGCGAGATCATATACATCCATATCGAGTGGCAGACCGTTCTGCAGACAATAAACCATGCGGGCATCCATGAAGAAATCCATACCGCCGTGTCCACCGACTTTCTTTGCAAGTTCACCATACTTAGTGATTATCGGGTGACGATATTTCTGGCGTAGGATATTCATTTGTTCTTCGGGCATGAAACCATGAGATGAGAGATTGTCGACTTCAGGAGCATTGCCGGTTGTTTTTAGATGTTCAGCGTCAATTGCAATTCCTTGAACGGGATATTTATTGGCAAAACCTTTGGTGCCGGTTAACTGATATAGGCGGTTATAGGGTTGCGGATTCATCACATTATGCTGGATTTCAACCACTTTGCCATTAGCTGTACGCATGAGAGTAGTGGTATGGTCTCCGTTGCGATAGTTATCGCACTCTTTACCGGTCTTGCTTTCAACATATTCCTTGCCGTGAACGCTCTTGGTGTCCATAGCTGTGAGAGTGGTAAAACGGTCACCACGGTGAATATCCATCACTTGGGCTACAGGACCAAGTCCGTGAGTTGGATAAACATCACCGCGATTTTCCATATTGTATTTCATTCGCCAACCGAGTTTGTCGGGGTCAGTTTCGGGGTTTTTCCAATAGTGATCCCAGAATTCGTCAAGGTTATGGATGTAGGCACCCTGTGCGCGGAGTACTTCACCGAACACACCTTGCTGAGCCATGTTTAGAGCATCGAGCTCAAACCAGTCGTAACAGCAGTTTTCGAGAATCATGCAATGCTTGCGATTTTTTTCGGAGAGGTTGATGAGCTCCCAGCATTGTTCGAGGTTCATGGCTGACGGTACTTCAATAGCAGCATTTTTACCATTTTCGAGAGCCAGTTTAGCCACGGGGAAGTGGTGATCCCAGTCGGTTGCTATATAGACGAGGTCTATGTCGTCGCGTTTGCAAAGCTCCTCATAGCCATTTTCTCCAGAATAGACAGTGGCAGGAATCAAGCCCGCCTCACGAAGATATTTTTGACACCCCTCGGCTCGAGTGGGGTCATAATCACAAAGAGCCACGATTTCCACTCCGGGAATCTGAGTGAAGCGTTTCACGGCTCCCGGTCCACGCATACCAAGTCCAACAAAAGCAACCCTTACCTTGTCCATCTTGGGAAGGGTTAGCCCGATTACATTTTCTTGGCCAACAGGACGTTGGGGCGTGTCAACAACAATTGTACCTTTATCCCAATGCCAAGTAGTAGAGGGAGAGATAGACTGAGCGACTGCTGTGACAGTACCGGCGACTGTGGCTATGCCAACAAGTATTGCGCCAAAGATATTAGATAAGTTCATAATGATTGATTGTAAATTGTTTTTCAGACTTCAAAGTTAATATTTTTTTCAACAAAAATCAAATATGATGATAATAAGACAAAAAATATACATTAAATTTGCAGAGAAAAAGATACTAACATTAAAAATCAGAATGTCATGAAAGACTTCTCAAACATCGTGAATAATTTTGCCATCAAAGGTAGAGTCGAGTCAGTCAAACCACTCGGAAACGGTCTGATCAACGACACATATATAGTAAAGACATCAGATGAATCCACTTCCGACTATGTTTTGCAACGCATCAATCATCATATATTTACAGATGTTGACACACTGCAAGACAACATTGCCGCAGTGACCTCCCATATACGGCGAAAATTGACTAATGCCGGCGAAAAGGATATAGATCGCAAGGTGCTCAACTTTCTTCCGGTCAAGGATAATCCATCAAAGACTTATTTTTATGACGGCGAGTCATATTGGCGCATGATGGTTTTTATTCCCCATGCTCATACACTCGAAGCGGTTACCCCCGAGTCGTCTCGCTTTGCCGGAAAGGCTTTCGGAAATTTCCAGGCAATGCTCGTGGATATTGACAAAAATCTAAAGGAGAGCATACCCGACTTTCACAATATGGAGTTTCGCCTAAAGCAACTGCATGATGCTGTAGCCGCTGACCCCGCGGGTAGAGTGAAGGAGGTAAAACCACTGCTTGATGAACTTGAATCACGAGCCGATGAGATGTGCAAGGCAGAACGGCTTTACCGCGAGGGCAAACTGCCGAAACGTATATGCCACTGCGATACCAAGGTCAACAACATGATGTTTGACGAAGATGGCTCGGTTCTCTGTGTGATAGACCTCGACACAGTTATGCCCTCATTTATTTTCAGCGACTATGGCGACTTCCTTCGAACAGGAGCAAATAGCCTTGCCGAAGATGACCCTAACATTGACGGCGTAGAATTCAACATGGCTATTTTCAGAGCATTCACCGAGGGGTATCTTTCATCGGCAAAGGCGTTTCTCACACCAATTGAAATCGAAAATCTACCATACGCCGTCGCCCTGTTCCCCTACATGCAAGCCGTACGATTCCTGACCGACTACATTAACGGCGACACATATTATAAAATAAAATATCCCGAGCATAATCTCGTCAGAACCCGCAACCAATTCAAACTGTTGCAAAGTATCGAAGCTCACACCGACGAGATGAAAGAGTTTATCAAGGAGAAGTTGAAGTGAATTTTTAATTTAACGGGATTAATCGAGAGTTATCGGGATTAATCGGGACAAAACAAGGGCGATGCCGGTTGGCATCGCCCTTGTTTTGAACTATGGAATTTTTTTTAGATTCCAAGATCTTTCTTGACTGCCTCAATTTTAGCGTCGGCATCGGCTACTGCACGGTCATAATCGGCGGCGTTAGCGAGTTTGCCTTTAACTTCAATGTAGAATTTGATTTTAGGTTCGGTTCCCGAAGGACGAATCGAAACTTTAGAGCCGTCTTCGGTGAAGTATTGAAGCACGTTAGAAGTAACAGGCATATCCATTTTGGTGACTTTACCGGTTGGAACATCGGTCAAGTTCAAGTCGGCGTAGTCTTTGATTGTTTTAATCGGGCTACCACCAAGAGATTTTGGCGGATTTGAGCGGAACGCTTTCATCATTGCCTGAATTTCCTCGGCACCTGATTTACCGGGGCGAACTACAGAAACGCCGGCTTCACGAGAGAAACCATATTTCATATAGATTTCCTGGAGTAGGCCGAGGAAGTCGAGACCGCGGTCTTTAGCCCAAGCAGCAGCTTCAGCCATCAAAGAGATTGCCGAAACCGAGTCTTTGTCACGCACGAAAGTCTCAGCAAGGAATCCGTAGCTTTCTTCACCACCACCGAGATAGCGCATTGTGTCTTCGTTCTCGCGGATAACGGCAGCAATCCATTTGAAACCGGTATAGCAGTCAAACATCTTGATATTGTTTGCCTCAGCAATGGAGCGGATAGTTTCAGTGGTTACGATTGTCTTGACGATATATTCGTTTCCTTTGATACGTCCAAGTTCGGTGTTACGGGTCATCATATAATAAAGGAGAATCATTACAATCTGATTTCCGTTGATGAGAACATACTCACCTTTACTGTCACGAAGGACACAACCGATGCGGTCGGCGTCGGGGTCAGAAGCCATAACGAGGTCAGCCTGTACTTCCTTAGCCTTGGCAATCGCCATAGCCATAGCCGATGCGTTTTCGGGGTTCGGAGAATCAACGGTCGGGAAGTTACCGTCAGTGATGTCTTGCTCGGGAACGCTGATAATGTTAGTAAATCCATAGTTTCGGAGAGACTGTGGAATCAGTTTAACACCTGTACCGTGGATCGGGGTATAGACAATCTTGAGGTCGGCATGACGCTTGATGACCTCAGGACTGAGTGACAATCCCTTTATGTCGGCAAGATAATCGGCATCAACTTTGGGACCGACAATCTCAATCAAATCGGGATTACCGTCAAATTTCACGTCTTTAACGCTCTTGATTGCGTTAACGTGATTAATGATATTAGTATCGTGGGGGGCAATAATCTGGGCACCGTCGCTCCAGTATGCCTTGTAGCCGTTATATTCTTTTGGGTTGTGAGATGCAGTAATATTCACACCACTCTGGCATCCGAAATAACGAATAGCGTATGAGAGTTCGGGAGTCGGACGGAAGCTGTCGAAAAGGAACACTTTAATACCGTTAGCCGAGAAAACATTAGCGACGATTTCGGCAAATTCGCGAGAGTTGTTACGAACGTCGTGTCCGACAGCGACACTGATTTGTGGGAGATCGGCAAACGCCTCTTTAAGGTAGTTGGCAAAGCCCTGAGTGGCAGCACCGACAGTGTAACGGTTCATACGGTTTGACCCAACACCCATAATGCCACGCAGTCCACCGGTGCCAAATTCGAGGTCACGGTAGAAAGATTCGATAAGCTCAGTCTTATCGTCAGCGTCTATAAGTTTTTTAACTTGAAGTCGAGTTGCTTCATCATAACCGTCACCAAGCCATTCAGTAGCTCTGGCAGTCACGGTTTTCAAGAGTTCTTCATTATTTGCCATTCGATATTGGTATTATATTGGTGAAATGTTAATTCAATGGATAAACAAAGTTAATGTATTTAAACGGCTAATGCAAATTTTTTTCAAATTTTTGCATCAATCCAGTCAAACATGTGGCTATAAAGCGATGACGTTACATCGGGAGCCGACAGAAAAAGGTCGTGCAAGCCACCGTTAACTGTAAAAATTGTCACATCACTACCGAGCAATGAGCCATATTTATTAATGTCTTTAACATCAAGAACACCGTCGGCTTCGTTAGACTCGGGAATCCAGTCGGGAGAATCGACTGATTTTGCCGAGTGCATCAGCAAAACCGGGACGCCGATGGGGAACAACATTGCATGGAGCGTGTGCTGACCCTGACTGATTGCGTTAATCCAACCGGCATCGACATCGGGTGATTTTTCGAGTTTTAGCGACGTATCATAGTCCCAAAGCCCATGATATTTTTTCAAAAGACTTTGGGCATAGGCGTTTCCACCCCCCTGTTTAATTCGCATTCCGGGAGCAAAGGCTGCAATTGTGCAGACAGCCGGAACGGCAAAGTTTTCGTTGAATTTTGACAAATTCCAATCGAGGAACGGACTGTTAAGAATGAGTTGACAAACCATAGCAGGACGTTTCTGCGCCATATAGAGCGATGTTGTCAGTCCGCCTGTAGAGTGCCCCATCAAGATTACTTTTGAATAGCCATCCTCACGAATCACGCTCAATGCCGAATCAAGGTCGGGGAAATATTCACTCATGTCCCTAACCTGAAACATACGTTGCCCCGGGAGCAATGAGCGGCCGTACTTGCGAAGATCAACGGCATAAAACGAATATCCGTGATTAACAAATTGATTGGCTTCATCACTTTGAAAAAAATAGTCATTAAAGCCATGAACGTACAGAACTGCAACATCAGAGGGCGATTCAGCCTGTTTGCGGATAACAGTCGAAACAACTTTGCCGGCATAATCGTCGGGCTGATTAATGGTTGTGTACTGAAATCCGGGGGCATGGATAAGGGTATCGGATTGCCACGTGCGACCATAACCGCTTAACGTAGCAAACATACACGCGAGACCGGCAAATAGAGCAATTTTGAATTTTGGCATGGAGAATTATTTTTCAGATTACTTCGAGGTTTGCATCAAGGCGTTGACGCACACCTTCATATATCATAACGCCTGCTGCTACAGAAACGTTCAGTGAGCCGATCTTGCCAAACTGTGGAATTGCCACGAGAGTATCAGCCTGACGGAGTACTTCGTTTGAGATACCGACATCTTCAGACCCCATAACAATGGCAACGGGAACCGTAAAATCGGCGCGAGTATAGTTTATTTCGGCTTTTTCAGTAGCGGCAATAATCTGATAGCCGTTTTCTTTTAGGAATTTCACAGCACCCAAAATTGAATATTCGCGACAAACCGGTATATGAAGTAATGCGCCCGCCGAAGTTTTGACAGCATCGGCGTTAACCGAAACGCTGTCACGCTCAGGAATGACAATTGCATCGACTCCGGCACACTCGCAAGTACGGGCAATAGCTCCGAAATTGCGTACATCGGTCAACCCGTCAAGCAGTACCATAAAGGGCAGTCTCCCCTCTTCATAGAGCATAGGAACAATGTTTTCAAGACTGTTATAGGTCACAGCCGAGAGCATTGCAACTACACCCTGATGGTTTTTACGGGTGATACGATTTATTCGTTCGATTGGCACACGACGGGTTACAATACCATATTGTTTGATGAGAGCCATCAACTCGGCGGCAAGGTCGCCCGAGAGATCTTTCTTAATGAAAACACAATCGATGTCACGACCGGCTTCGATAGCCTCGATAACAGCTCGAATACCAAAAATATAATCTGATTTTTCCATATAGTAGAAATCGCTTGAAGCGGTTTATTTATTAGAAGAGTTGATGATTGAACGAGCGGCTGCAAGAGCGGCAGGGTCAGATGCAGACCCGCTCAACATGATTGCGAGTTCGGCTTCTCGACCTTTTTCATCAAGTCGGCTGATGTGGGTATTGGTCGATTTATCGTTATCTTCTTTATAAACTTTAAAGTGGGTATTCCCTTTGGCGGCAACCTGAGGCAAGTGAGTGATTGCGATGACCTGAATATTGTCGGAGATGAGTTTCATCAGCTCGCCCATGCGATTGGCAACATCGCCCGACACGCCGGTGTCGACCTCATCAAAAATGATTGAGGGCAATTCCATTTTGTCGGCAACGATTGACTTGATGCAGAGCATGATGCGCGAAATCTCACCTCCCGAAGCAGTTTTACCGACAGGGAGGGGTGTTTGATTTTTATTGAACGCAAACAGAAACTCGACGGCGTCAATACCGGTTGAACTCATGTCGGCATCGGTAACTTGAATGACAACATTAAGGTTTTTCATTCCAAGCGGTAATGCCCTCTCGCGCAAAATATTGGCAAAAGTAATTGCCTCGGCATGGCGTGCTTCTGAAATTTCGCGAGCCATTTCAAGAGCATGAGCCTTGGCATGTCGAGCCTTAGCTTCAAGGCGTTTCAGAGTTTCGTCGGCGTCGTCGATTGTCTTAATCTGTGAACGCAAAGTGTTTGCGATTTCAATGAGTTGGTCAGATGTATTGACATGGTGACGGCGTTCGAGATCATATATGTCGTTAAGGCGATTTTCAATCTCGTCGAGACGAGCGGGGTCGGCGTTAAGCTCTGATTCATAGTCGGCAAACGTGTCGGCAATATCCCGAATTTCAACGCGGGCGGCTTCAAGCCGATCGACAAGCGAGTCGGATTCTTCAATAACACCACTGAGCTGTCCGGCTGACTGGATTGCCTCTTTCAAAAGGAAAAGAGCCGAGGGATTAGAGTTTGAAAGAGCGTCGGTTATGGCATCAAGCGACTGTTTAACATCGGTCATGTTAGCCATCAACTCGCGTTCGCGTTCGAGTTCTTCCTGTTCGCCGGGGAGGAGGTTCAGATGCTCTATTTTTTCGAGCTGATAGCGTGTGAATTCTTCATCGGCATTGGCTTTTTCGATTTCACGACGCATTGTGACGAACTCTCTAACAGCCTTGCGGAACGCCTGATAGCGTTTTTCGTATTCTTCGAGACGGGAACCGTTGCCGGCAAGAACGTCAAGGATGCGCAACTGGTAAGGAGGGGATGCAAGGAGCAGATTCTGATGCTGAGAATGAATGTCAACCAATGTCAAAGCGACATACTTCAGTTTGTCGAGGTTAACAGGCGAATCATTGATGAAGGCACGGGAACGACCGTTTGGCAAAATTTCACGGCGCAAAATACATTGTTCATCGTCCCATTCAATATCGTTTTCAAGGAAATATTGCTGGAGTTCAGGACGATTCTTGACCGAAAAAGAGGCTTCGATAACCGATTTTGAATTAAGGTCGGTAACGACACGCGAGTCGGCACGTTCGCCCATCAACAGAGATAGAGCACCGAGCATAATCGATTTACCGGCACCTGTCTCGCCGGTTATTATATTCAAACCGGGTTCAAAGTCGATATCGACCCGGTCGATGAGAGCGTAATTGGATATATGGAGAGATTCAATCATTTTTGAGACTTGATGATAGTGTCAAAGATGTCGGCGGCAACGCGGTCTTTAGATTTGAGATCGAACGATTCAGAAGAGCCGTCGTTAGTGAAAATTGTCACTTTATTGGTATCGGTTCCAAAGCCTGCGCCCGAATCACGCAGCGAGTTCAAAACAATCATATCGAGATTTTTGCTGTGTAATTTATGACGTGCATTTGACTGTTCAGAATCGGTTTCGAGTGCAAACCCGACCAGATATTGATGGGGGTTCTTTTCTTTGCCGAGAGTTGCGGCGATGTCGGGATTCTTGACAAGTTTAATAACGGGAATTTCGTCTTTTTCACGTTTGATTTTCTTGTCGGCGTAATGGTCGGGAGCGTAATCGGCAACGGCGGCACACATGATTGCGATATCAGAGTCAACAAACTCTTTTTGTGCTGCATCAAGCATTTCACGAGCTGACTGGACTGACACAATCCTGATGTCGGATGACTGAGGTTTGACAGCAACGGGACCGCTCACAATTGTTACCGACGCACCACGACGGGCTGCCTCTTCGGCAAGAGCATATCCCATTTTCCCGGTCGAATAGTTACCTATAAACCTGACAGGGTCAATTTTTTCATAAGTTGGTCCGGCGGTTATCATAACCTTCTTGCCTTCAAGGTCTTTTGGCACAAAGAAGTCGGACAAGACGCGGACGATATTTTCGGGCTCTTCCATGCGTCCTTTTCCGATGAGATGGCTCGCAAGTTCACCCGAAGCGGGTTCAATTATATGATTGCCATAAGATTTCAGCAGCTCAAGATTGCGCGTTGTCGAAGGGTGAGCCATCATGTCAAGGTCCATTGCAGGAGCGATGAAAACGGGTGCTTTAGCCGATAAATATGTGGTAACCAACATATTGTCGGCAACGCCGTTAGCCATTTTACCGATTGTAGAGGCTGTAGCCGGTGCAATAATTATTGCATCAGCCCAAAGACCGAGGTCAACATGACTATTCCATTGCCCGGTGTTGGCAGTGAAAAATTCGCTGATTACGGGTTTACCGCTGAGCGTTGAGAAAGTCAACGGAGCCACAAATTGTTTTGCCGAGGGGGTCATGACGACCTGAACTTCGGCACCTGCCTTAACGAGCAGACGGACAAGCGTAGCCGACTTGTAGGCGGCAATTCCGCCAGTTACACCGAGAATGATGTGTTTACCTTTGAGCATTGACCGATAATTTATGATTAAAGCTGACCGAGTTTTAGTTTGGTGAAGGCACGTTTAGTGTCTTCGGTGAAGTCGCCCTGCTGAATCCAACCGTAGTAGCCTGAATCAGTTTCCAAGACCTGTTTGGCAGGCATACCTTTGTATTTTCCGAAATTGATGAGAATTTCACCTTTTTCATTGCGGATAAGACGTCCGGCAAGGTCGACATTATTAGTCTGAGATGAAAATTCTGACAAGAAACCTATGTCATTGGGGAGGTCATCATATCGGTCAAGCTGAGCCATCAATACCTCGTAGGTGGCTCGAGTATCGGCGTTTGCCGAGTGGGCGTTATCCAGTTCTTTACCGCAATAGAAGCGATAAGCGGCAACAAGCGTGCGCTGTTCCTTGCGATGGAAAATATTTTGAACATCAACAAAACGGATGCGTGAAAAATCGAAATCAACGTTGGCGCGAGCAAATTCTTCGGCAAGCATCGGCACGTCAAAACGATTTGAGTTGTATCCGGCAATGTCACAGCCTTTGAAAACCTTAACAAGCTCGGGGGCGAGTTGTTTGAATGTTTTTTTGTCGGCAACATCGGCATCGGTGATATGATGAACCGCAGTTGATTCAGCAGGAATCGGCATTTCGGGATTCACACGGAACTCGGCTGAAACTTCAGTACCGTCGGGATTGACCTTGATGTATGAAATTTCAACAATGCGGTCGCGAGAGATATTGACCCCGGTTGTCTCAAGGTCAAAAAATATGATAGGCTTTGTCAGTTTAAGCTTCATTTGTGGCTTAAATTAGAATTCGTTCACGGTCATCGGCATGAGAAGCATGAGAAGGTCGCTGTCGGGCTTCTCTTCTGAGGGAAGGAACACACCGGGACGAGAGGGATCGCTAAGTTTGATAACAATCTCAGAGGTTGTCAATGTATTGAAGATTTCGAGAAGATATGGTGCGGCGAAACCGATAATCATTTCATTGCCTGAGAAGTCACAGGGAAGGGTTTCAACAGCTGAAGTGCAGAAATTGTTATCTTGAGCTTTCATGATAATCTTATCGGGAGTAATCTTGAATTTCACAAGACCGTGGCCGGGGTCGACAAACACAGCGACACGACGGATTGCATTGAGGAACGCAACACGGTCGATTGTCAACGAATAGGGATTATTTGTCGGGATTACACGGTTATAGTCGGGGAACTGACCTTTGATAAAGCTACAGTTGAAGGTAAATGCACCGGCAGTAAAAGTCGCACTTTTTGGAGTGAGTTCAACGTGGATATTTTCTTCTTTGGCAAACACGTTTTTCAACACGGTGGATGGTTTGACGGGAAGGATGCAAGAGGCAGTGCTTCCGGGCTGAGACTGAGTGTTGGTGTAGCGGACGAGTTTACGGGTATCGGTAGCAACGAAAGTAATTGATTCGGGTTTGATGTCCCAAAGGATACCCATCATCTGGGGGCGTACAGTGTTTGTGCCGACAGCAAAAACGGTGTTGTCGATACCTGAAATAATCTGAGATGTAGGGCAATCAAAAGTGATGCGGTTATCATCAGATTCAACAGCCTGACGGGGGTATTCGTTGCCGTTAACGCCAACAAAATCAAATTTACCGCCGGGATATGTGATACAAGTGGCGAGCGTATTGTCGTCGACTTCCATTGTGATTCCGAGGTCGGGAAGTTCTTTGAGAAGATCAACAATACGGTGAGCATCAAGACAGAAACAGCCTTCACCTTCGGGCTCGGAAACCTCGAGAGTTGCGGTGAGTGTGTTTTCAATATCAGATGCGGTGATTGTCAAGGTGTTACCTTTGAGTGTAAAAAGGAAATGGTTAAGGATAGCCATTGCATTTTTGGAGTTAATCACCTTTGAAACGGCAGCTACATAGCCGTAGAGTGTTTTGCTGGGAACGTTAAATTTCATAAGTGGTATATTGTTTTTATTTTATTCGAGAATATTATTTTCAATCTACAAATATACACTTTTTTTTGACAACGACAAAATAGATTTAATAATGTGTCGATAAGTAGGAGTCGGTTCAACAATATTTAATAAACAAGACAAAAAAAGACCGCAACCCGAGGTTAAACGGGTCGCAGTCAATAAGGTTAACTTAAGTTGGTTAAGCTAATGTTTTATCAAGCTTTGATACGTTCGATATAGCTGCCATCGCGGGTGTCGATGCGAACTTTGTCGCCAATGTTGCAGAAGAGGGGTACACGAACTTCGGCACCGGTTTCAACAGTGGCGGGTTTGAGGGTGTTGGTAGCAGTATCACCTTTGATACCGGGTTCGGTATAGGTGATTTCGAGAACAACGTTCATTGGCATTTCGCAAGTGAGAACAGTGTCGGTAGCGGCGTGAACCATTGCTTCGCATATGTCACCGTCTTTGAGGAACTGCACACCTTCGATGCTTTCACCGGGAACGATGATTTCTTCCCAAGTTTCAGTGTGAAGGAAGTGGTAACCCATATCGTCTTTGTATGAGAACTGGTAGGGGCGACGTTCGATGCGAACTTCTTCAACTTTAACACCGGAGTTCCAAGTTTTGTCGATGATACGACCGGTTTTAACGTTGCGGAGTTTTGTGCGTACGAAAGCAGGACCTTTACCCGGTTTAACGTGGAGGAATTCAACAATAAAGAAGTAGTTGCCGTCGATATCGAGGCACATACCGTTTTTAAAATCAGCTGTAGTTGCCATAAAAAAATTATAATGCGATTTGATTAATTCAATTAAATGGGCAGGAATTACGTTTTTGCGATGCAAATTTACAAAAAGTTATGCTAATCTCAAAAAAATATATTGTAATGAGCGCACAGATGTTGTTTAATTTAAAAAAAATTTATAACTTTGCATCGGTTTTTAGGAAACCAATCGGGGCGTAGCGCAGTCCGGTAGCGCACCTGGTTTGGGACCAGGTGGTCGCAGGTTCGAATCCTGTCACCCCGACCATCATCTCACTTAATTTTTCCATAATTAATAGGAAAGCTCCTCTCGTGATTGAAAGGGGCTTTTTTGTTGTATCTATTAGGCTAATTAGTAAAAAAAATGAACGCCCGAATGTGGGACGTTCATTTTCGTGCATATATAAAACTTGTTGGAATTTTGCTTAGATAACACCGTGGGATTTGAACACCTTCTCAATTTTTTCGAGAGCATATTCAACCTGAGGTTTGGTGTGAGTTGCCATGAGCGAGAAACGAATGAGAGTGTCTTGAGGAGCAACCGCCGGTGAGACAACAGGGTTAACAAAGACACCTTCATCGAGAAGGTCGCGAGTGATAGCAAATGTCTTGAAGTTATCACGAACAAAGAGAGGAATAATCGGGGTTGAAGTGTGACCGATTTCAACACCCATCTTACGGAATCCATCAAGTGCGAAGTTGGTGAGATCCCAAAGGTTTTTCTGACGTTCGGGTTCAGTCTGCATGATTTCAAGAGCTTTGAGGGCTGCTGCGGTTGATGCAGGTGTAATACTTGCAGTGAAAATATACGAACGAGAGTGGTGACGAAGGTAATTGGTTATTTCTTTGTTTGTAGCGATGAACCCACCGAGAGATGCGAATGACTTAGAGAATGTACCCATAATCAAGTCGACATCATCGGCAACTCCCTGAGCGTGACAAACGCCACGTCCACCTTCGCCAAAGACACCGATACCATGGGCTTCGTCCATCATAACGGCTGCGTTATATTTCTTGGCGAGCTCGGTAATGCGTCTAACATCGGCAACATCACCCTCCATAGAGAATACGGCATCAGAAACAATGAGTTTCACGCGATCGGGGTCACATTTTTGAAGTTGTTTTTCGAGTGACTCCATATCGTTGTGACGATATTTCAAGCTTTTGGAAAATGACGCACGGAGACCTTCAATGATTGAAGCATGGTCTTGTTCATCCCAGAGTATATAATCTTTTGGTCCGGTAAGACATTCGACGACACCGAGGTTAACTTCAAAGCCGGTTGAGTAGATCATAACGTCTTCTTTACCGATATATTCAGCTATGGCGCGTTCGAGTTTTTTATGAAGATCAAGAGTACCGTTCAAGAAAGGAGAACCGGCGCAACCAGTACCGTATTTACGGGTAGCTTCGATAGCGGCTTCTTTAATGCGCGGGTCGTTAACCAAACCTGAATAGCAGTTTGAACCGAACATTAAAACTTTTTTACCATTGATTATTACCTCAGGATCTTGCTCGCTTGAAATAGCTCTAAAGTAGGGGTAAATACCGGCAGCTTTAGCCTCTTGAGGAGCAGTGTATTGAGCTAATTTTGATTGTAATAGCTTGTTCATTTCTTGTAGTGACGCTTTTGTAGTCAGCCTTGTCAGGCTTATGATTAGTTCGTCTAAAATTTTACAATTATTTTGCAAAGTTAGTAAGAATTATTTAAATACAAGCCGAAAAATGATGTTTTTTTTGTTAATAATAGATGTTAAACCAAATTTTTGAAAGACTTTTTAGTAAAAAAGTGACGTTATGATTATTTGCCGGCTCACACTATCTAACCATAATTAACCTTTATTTTTCAATTATAGCGAGGTGTCAGCCGTTGAATTATCAAGCAGTGTTTGGCAGCGCACGAATTGTTGCCGAATAAGTCTCAGAAATAAAAGAAAAAGAACCCCCGAATTTCGTAATGAAGTTCGGGATTTCTTTTTGGGGTGAGGTGTGGGGGTCGAACCCACGACCTTCGGAACCACAATCCGACGCTCTAACCAACTGAGCTAATCTCACCATCTGTTATTTTCGAGTGCAAAGGTACGCACATTTTTTTTATCAGCCAAATTTTTTTAGTCAAATTTGTATTATAAGATTTAAATATGCTTGCCATCAAACGATTACGACTTAATAAATATACCCTAACTGAATTATTGGTTGATCTTCGTCGCTGAAAATGGTATAAAGATTTGGATCGGACAAGACTTGCTTTAATGAATGTTTATTCCCATCAATAATAACATCATCTAAAACGAGCCTTGCTCCATGACTGTAATCAACATATTTATCCCAATGACGATAAAAAAGCTGTTGAATTGCTTTCCCATCAGGATAGTGCCATCCATAAATAAAGAGTTGTCCATGATTTGAAGCCAAGAGAGATGAGATGACAATGTCTTTTTTATGTCCGGCAATGAGTGAGCCAAGCGGTTTGTCGAACTCTTTACGTTGAGATTCAATGATTGAATCGTGACGAACAAATACAGGTAATGTGGTCATCGTCTCATCCGGAGTCATTGGATGAGGCGTCAATTTGATTTCACTAAAACGATGAATTAAATTTGAAATTTTTCTTGTCGGGAGAGATGCGCCAAAATAATCAGCAATTTTTTGAGCGGTTGTAGGAAGCAATGGAACTCTAAAAAAATCGTCGTCGCTACCAATTGCAATAAAATCCGGCAAGACATAAAACACTATATCGTGAACCTGATTTTTTGCATCATATAGAGTGTCTTTGATTTCAATCGGTGACTTTAACCACTGAGGCATATTGCCATTACATATTTCTTTATAAACAATGGAGTCTCGTTCAAAAGCAGACATGCCAGTTGTAGCAGCAATAAATTGACTACCCGTCGGAGCATCAGCTTTTCGGTTTGGAAAAACAAAAGATGTTTGAGCACACAAACTGACAAGTACATCAAATAAGATGAATAATGTGACAATTAATCTATTCATTGGATGAAAATTATTTTAAAGATTATATTATATAACAAAAGAAGGAACTTATTTCTAAGTTCCTCTCTTTATAGTTTCCAACAGGTACAAATTCTAAGGTAAAAAAGATTGTTTTAGGTTTGCGCGACAAAGGTCTACAAATTTTTATACCTCGCCAAAAAATTTTATATGTTATAAAACATATTTTTTAAGACGCCAACCTTTCTTTTTAACCTTGTTTTCTTTGTAACCTGCAATATTTCAATATAATAAGTAACAAAATCGACTCAAGCTTTAAAATCGTGAAATTTTGTTAAATTTAGAGTTATGAGTAACTATTTGTCATTAAATCGATAAATTTCTAAGGTTTTACCGTCAAAAACACCGTATGTAAAGTGATTAATCCAATCTCCAAGAATTACAACCTGACAGTTGCCCGGAACGGTATAATTATATATAATGTGTCGATGTCCAAAAACAAAATGAGCAGCCGGAGCTTCGGGATGCTGAAGATTGTAGTCGAGTGCAAATTTCAAATAGGGGTCGTCTTGGGGCGAGATTTCGGATAGTTCATCTTTATATCCAGCCTTACGGCTATGGCTCGACCAAGAGTGGGCAAACGGAATTGTCCAGCGAGGATGAATAGCGGCATAGAGTTTTTGACAGATGGGATTACGGAAAATCGACCGGATAAAACGAAAGCCCAATGTGCGTTTACCACATCCGTCGCCATGAGCAATATAGAACCGTGAACCGAAAATTTCCTCGACAAGTGGTCCGTCAACCACTTTCATGCCGATTTCGTTTGGCAGATAGTCAAAAATCCAAATATCGTGATTGCCTATGAGCCAGGTAATTTTCACTCCCCTATCGGCAAGGCGGGCAAGTGCTCCAAAAAATCTGACATAACCGCGCGGAACAACATTTCGATATTCAAACCAGTAGTCAAGTATATCCCCGACAAGATAAAGGCAATCGGCATCGTCGGCAATTGAGTCGAGAAAATTACACAGCATTATCTCGCGCTGACGTTGCACGGGTGCCATATAGCTTGCACCGAGGTGTAGGTCTGATATGAAATAGGCGCGTTTAGCCATAAGGGGAAGTTATAAAAAACCGAGTTCGAGCTTAGCTTCCTCACTCATCATGTCTTGATTCCACTCAGGTTCAAACACAATATTGATATTGACCGATTTCAAGCCCTCGATTGATTCAAGTTTTATGCGTGCATCATCGACGATAAAGTCAGCCATAGGACAGTTTGGGGCTGTCATGGTCATGTCGATTGTCAAATTGGCATCGTCGTCAATATCGATTTTATAGACAAGTCCGAGACTGTATATGTCAACCGGAATTTCGGGGTCATATACGGTACGGAGCATTTTTATTACTTTTTCTTCGAGTTCAAGTCGCTGCAGAGGTGTCATAACTGATAGAATCTTTTTGTTTACAACGCTGATCCGATCTCAGCGGCTGCGCCGGTAGTCGGGTCAAAGATGAGATAAATCGGTTCTTTCTTGTCGGTGAACGAGTTGGGGTTCAAACCATAGACGATTCCTGATTGAGCAATGTCGATTCGTTTGTCGACCATTGTTTTGTCGTCATAAGTGATCTTGACCTGAGCCTTGCCGGGAATGCAATAGGCAAAACCATTTTTGGGAAAGGGAATTTCCTTGCCTTTTTCATCGACAGGCATTTCGCCTTTTTGGAGCGTAGTCAAAGTGAGGTAAAGCGGGGCACCCGACAGGTCGTCGGCAGCCACGAGTCCGTTTGCCGATACACGGGCGATGATTTTATCGGTCACATCTCTTGAGGGGTCGAAAGTGATTGTCGAAACATCGGTCGACACTTTGGTTGTGCCAACAAACATGGCGACCAGTGCAGCTTCTTGAGCATCGATGTTATCCATAATGATTTGGAGTGCCTGACCATCGGGCGGCATAGACTCTGCCTGACCGGTGATGAAGTCGGTGCGCGACTGACGGAGTGCATAAATCTGGGCAGCAGCGAGTTCAGCGCACTTAGCTGTCGACTGACTCTGGAGCATTTCTTCATTAAAAACCTGACGGGCAACATTGGTTTCAAGAGGTGTAGGTTTTGCCGGCATAGCCTCGGGGAGCACAACTTTTTCGACAGTCAGACTCTTTTCGGTATTGACCGAGACGGGCAAATTTTCTTCGTTAATCATCATAAACGGTGTTGAACCGGGTTTGAAGTTAACGATATATTGACGGCTCGGGTCTGCGACACCGCGTGTTGTAACGATTACACTTTTAACCTCGACGCTTACACTTTTTTGAGAAATCGGGTCGTCAACGTTGAGATATTTTTTTGCATATTTATAGAAACGCCCCGGCTCCTTGACGGTGGTTTGGGTTTCGACGGTGATGTCGAGCATCGTCTTGGGAAGCGTATAGGCAAGTCCGTATTCGTTGGCTTTGGTAGCCGTGAATTTTTGAGTTGTTTGTGCAGTCATTGTCAAAGATGCTGACACGACTGCCAAGAGTGAGATCAGAGTATTGAATTTCATAGGATTTATTATTCTGATTCGACAATCGAATTAATAGCCGGACCGATACAGTCACAGATGTCTGAAGCGGTTACGGAGTAAAGCCCCTGGCGTTCTTCGGCAATCTCTCCGGCGCGACCATGAATGAAAACGCCCATTATGGCAGCGATTTCGGGGAGGTAACCTTGAGCGAGGAACGAGGCAATCAATCCGGTCAGGCAGTCCCCAGCCCCGGGAGTAGCCATTGCGGGTGTACCCGATGAATTGAAATAGATTTTACCGTCGGGACGAATGATGGCTGTATAGTGGCTTTTAAGAATTATGAATATGTTATATTGATGAGAAACCTCGATTGCTTTTTTAAGACGCTCGTAATCAGTAGAGCATTGCCCGAAAAGACGGTCAAACTCTCCGGCGTGAGGTGTGATAATTGACATCACCGGGAGGTTATTCAACATCGTGGGACGTTTGGCAATGCAGTTGAGAGCGTCGGCATCGATGATGACCGGACGGTTGCGCGATGCAAGAAAATCGTCAATGGCGGTAATTGTCAATTCATGGGTGCCGAGTCCCGGTCCGATAGCTACGGCTGAAAAGTCATTCTTAAGGACGATATTTGAGATGACAATTTCGTGCTTGTCAGCCTGAAACATGGCTTCGGGGACGGCAGTCTGCAAAATATTGAAGCCACAACGGGGCGACACTGCGGTCACTTTTCCGACCCCACCACGAATGGCAGCCTTGTTGGCAAATATGGCTGCGCCCATCATGCCGTAGCTTCCGGCGATAATGGCGGCTGAACCAAGGTCGTTTTTAGAAACGAAACGGTGACGGCGTTTGAGTTTGCGTTTGACATCGTGGCTTTCAATCATGTAGTATGTAGGCATTATTGTTGCAATCGCCTTTTGGCTGAGTCCGATATCGAGTATTTTCCAATCGCCGACGAGCTCGGCATTTTCACGAAGGAAAAATGCGGGACGTGGAAATTGTATAGCGAGGGTAATGTCGGCATGGATTACGTTACGATGAATCGAATCTTTGTTCCAATCTCCGAACATGCCCGACGGCACGTCAATTGAAATGACGGTCGCACGTGACTCATTGATATATTGGACGAGTGATGTGAATCCGCCGGTCAACTGATCGCGAAGTCCCGAACCAAACAAGCCATCGATCACAAGATGGGAGTTCATCAGGTCGGGGAGCGAGAAGGTGTTTGTGACTTCGGTAAAGTCGATGCCGGGCAGCGATGCAATGCGGTCGCGACAAACACGACATTCCTTGCTGAGACGGTCTCCGCCGATATTAAACAAGAAGATTTGAGGGCGAAAGCCTTTTTCAAAGAGGATGCGTCCTGCCGACAAGGCGTCAGCACCATTATTGCCGGGTCCCGCAAAAATGACGACAGGTTTTGACGGCAACCATCGCGAAGTGACTTCAGCAACAACGCCCTCACCAACCTTTTCAATCAGATCGATAGCCGAGACGCCGTCGACCTCGATTGTATATTTATCAATTTCCCGAATTTCGTCGGTTGTGAAAATCTTCATTGGGCTATTTTTATAGTCTATACAATTTCAAACTACAAAGTAAGTGAGTTTTTTTGACAATGACTCAATATTTGGCTCAAAATTTTTTAATGAATGTAAAAAAAGCGAGATTTGGCAAGAAAAAAAGAGATTAAGCGCGACGAATCCAGAACTTTTTTATTTTTGGAGGGGATAAATAAAAAAGAGGTCGCTTCGCTCACGCGTAACGACCTCTTTGATATTAACTTGTTTTATTTTTACTTGTTTTCAGAAGCAGGCAATACGACTTTAAACGCATCGTTACCATTGCCATAATATAGAGATCCTCCCATTTGTATAAACAAACCTTTGTTCGGGAATGTTATAACTCCATTTTTGAGAGTACCGCAATAGCCGGCATTCTTAATCGCACTGAGACTGTTTCCATTAGCAAGATAACGACCTGCAGCACTCCAGAATGCCATTGGACCATATCCCCAGTCCAAGCCGATTTCACAAAGGGGAATATATACACCCGCCGGATCGTTTGCATTAATCTCCAAAAAGTAAGCTTGACTCGGGTCATATTCTTCGGGATCATAGAGAGGACAATTTTCTCCATAGGGATCTACAAGACGATAAAGACCTTTGCTACCGACTTTCTTTTGAATTTGGACATTCCATGTTTCAGGATCAAGGCCAAACAGCGATGAAAGAAAACCATCAGTATATTCAGCCTCGCCATCCAATGTTACCCAACGTAAATCATCGAGGACTCCTAAAGTAAATGTCAACTGAGGGGTGCCATAAGTAAATGCCTGAGAAGCAGGGATTGTAACTTCTACCTGATAATCAACCAAGTCAAGAGAGTTATAATCAAACTGAATTGGGAAAGTTGTTTCGGTTTCACCTTCTTTGAAAGTTACTTCACTTGGAACTTTAAACAATCCTGCCGGGTCATTAACTTCGAGATTAACGGTAAAAGAACCAACAGAAGTTGAACGACAGATTGTGAAGGTTCTTTCTGAATCACCGGGTTCTAAATTTACAGCTTTTGTTTCTACACCTGTAGGGAAGAATGCACCCACAGAGTCTTCACCGACAACATAGTCGTCATCGCTACAAGATACGAAAGCGAGCGAAACACAAGCTAAACCGAACAGTTTAAAAATATTCTTGTTCATAATTTCAGTTTCTTTTAAATTCTAAATTACCACACAAATACCGGAGAATCACTTGTAGGCTTGATTGGTGTGGGATTGTTTACAAGTGCAAGGTTGTAGTTAACCTCTGTTCCAACGAAACACAAAGTCATCCATTGAGGAGGAGTCGTAGTATTCCAACGATAGTCCTTAATGTGATTGGTACCTTCATAGTTTCTGATGATACCCTTGTTGAGACGTTTTATATCGTAAGTAGCATGACCTTCGCCCCAGAGCTCGACACGACGTTGCCACCAAACTTCATTTTGGAATGCCGATGTTGACTCATTTCCATAAGCTTCGTTGTGAGTACCGTAAACATATTCAGGGTCACGCTGTTTTGCAAACGCAGTAAGAAGTTCAATACCACGAGACTCAGACTGCATTCCGGCAGCTTCAGCCTCAATAAGCATCATCTCTTCAACACGCATGTAAGGAACATCCTGAAGGAAACCTACATACTGGTTATTGTGACCTTCTTCGCCACCTGCCACACGGAACTTCAATGAAGCGCCACCAATGTAGTAACCGGTTTCATTGCTACCGATGTTGGTTTTGGCAAGAGTTGTCGGATAATCAGAATAATCTGAAGCAAAGGTAACTGTTGCTTGAGTCGGGGCACCTTCGGAATATGTATCGGCGATTGAAAAGTCGATAAAACATTTTTTTCTAATATCGCTTGAAGGAATTGTGCTGTACAAGTGATAGTCGATAGCCAACGGATATCCATAATTAGAGGCGTATCCACAAGCTGATTTGTCTGTAATTTCAAGACTTACGAGAGAACCCCAAGAAGAGTCAGCATCATTAAGAAGAATACATGGATCGTCGGGTTTGAATTGACCGGCAAACATCCAAGAAGAGTTGTTTGCGGTGTTAAAACCTGTATTACGGTTTGTGTATTCATCGCTTGTCAACATAGCATAACCTTCTTGAGCAAGTTTGGCATATTTTTCAGCCTCAGCCCACTCGCCCATTGTAAGATATGCGCGAGCCTTCAAGCCATAAACCACTGACAAGTTCACCACATATTTATTACTACGTTCAAAATCGGCAAGATATTGTTCAGCCTTATTGAGGTCATCAATAATGAACTGCCACATTTTTTCATTAGTGGCACGAGGATTGTTTGTACCTTCTTGAATTGTAGTTTTTTCAGTTACAATCGGAGCTGTCGGAGCCTGTTTGTCAAGAGTGTATGTAGTTTCGGCATACATGCGGGCAACATCTTGATAAAACAATGCACGCATAGCATAAGCCTGACCGGCGCCCTGACGTTCTTTAACTGTCATATTGTCTTCATCGAGCAATGACAGAAGGTTATTACAGTTTTTAATCCAACCATAATAGCAAGTAATAGGGACCTGAGCAACTGCATAGCGCGGACCTAAGCCTGTACCGCAAAATGCCCAAGTCTGCAAGTGAGACCCTGAGTTTGTGATAACAACATCATTTCCCATTACATCGTGCTGGAGGAACATGCCGGGATAACCAAAGTCATAGGGATAGCTATTGATGTTAGCGGTTCCGCCATAATATGGCTGACCGATAGTCGGAGTAGTCAAAGAGCCGACAAAGTTCTCAAAGCTACCGGGAGCCTGCGCAGCTTGTCCTGATGTGACAGTACTACTCTGAGGATTGATTTCCTCAATACAGCTGACTAATCCGAATGAAGCAGCTGCAATAAGTGTTAAATATGCTATTTTTTTCATTTGTTTACAACTAATTAAAAGTTAATCTGAACACCACCTGAAATATTTCTCATCGGAGAATATGTAGGAACAGATCCATTTCCTGAGAAAGCATATCGAGGATCAAAACCTTTTCTCTTTGAAACGAAGCAAAGATTTTCTCCCATTGCATAAACACGGATTTTGCTAATTTCTTTACAGAATTTGGGCAGAGTATAACCAACCATAAATGACTGGAAGTTGAGATAGCTTGCGTCTGTAAGGAATCGGCTTGAACGAGCTGTTGTATATTGGTCGCCATATTGCCAACGTGGAATATCGCTGCTTGTGTTTTCGGGAGTCCATGCTTTGAGGTAATCTTTGTGGAAGTTGCTACCACCGGCACCACTTGCATCAGGAGACATAAGTGAAGCATAACGCTGGTCATACAATTTACCACCGATTTGATAATCAAAAGTCGCTGAAATATCAAATTTACCCAAACGCAAACTTGTGCTGAAACCACCAAACAATTTTGGTAACGAAGAACCGAGTTCATAATAGGTTGCTTCATTGGGGTTAGTTGTTACATCATCTTTCAATGTACCCGGACGGTCATTATATTGAGCACCGGTTTCAGGATTAATGTTTGACGAATCCACATAATAGGTCGCCTCACCTTGTTCGTTAGGTCCGGCATATACCGGCAACATAACATTGTAAAGCGGTTTGCCTACTTCATACCACATACCGATATTATTCTTTGATTCAGAGAAACCTCCGCGGTCGAGAACTTTAGACTGGGGCAAAGAGAGTATTTTTGATGCATTGTGTGAAAAGTTAAGACTCAAATCCCAGCTGTAGTCACGAGTGCGAATAATACCACCCTGAAGAGCTACTTCAACACCGGTATTGGAAATGTCGCCCAAGTTACCATAGTAACCGCGAGATCCGAGGGTCTCGGGAATTGATAACCAGAAGAGAAGGTCTGAGGTCTTTTTATAATATACATCAATATTACCTGTTAAACGATTGTTTAAGAAACCAAATTCAACACCAAAGTTAAAGTTGGTAGTTGTTTCCCAAGTAATATCAGGATTACCTACACGATAGAAGTTAGGTGACATGCTGACCTTGTCGGCAGCACTCAATTGATAAAGGTCAATGTATGCCCAGTTTCCGATATTGTCATTACCTTGCTGACCGATAGATGCCTTAACTTTCAACAAATCAATCCAACGTACATCGGTAAAGAAGTCTTTATTTACAAGCCAAGCGGCACCAAACGACCAAAAGTTACCCCACCATTTGTCTTTGGCAAAGCGAGAAGATGCATCACGACGATAAGACGCTGAAGCAAAATATTTATTGTCATATTCATATTGGGCACGTCCGAAATAACCTTCTACGTTATAAACGGTCTGATATGATTCTGAACTTACCTTATTGGCAAAGGCATTAATTTCAGTAATATCGGGAGAGAAACCACCCTGGGCAGTTGCCGATAGATAATTGGTTCTTGTTCTGTAGTACTCGTGACCGATCATTGCATTCACGCCGTGAAGACCAAAATCTTGAGAGTATGTAAGAGTCTGAGTATTATTGGTGCGGAAACCTGTAGTTACTTTTTTAACCAAGCTACCGTTAATACCCATAGCCGGACCATAGAAACAATTCTGATAATCAGATTCACTTGTTTCACCCCAGTTTACGTTGCTGGTGATATTAGCCTTAAGCCAAGAGGTGATATTAACATCTACTGTTAATGTTCCATTCAACTGGTTGCCATCCTGACTGTTTTTGTTGTACATGTTGTTACCAATCGGGTTTGCATTTTGCATAAACGGACGGTTTATACCTCCGTAACCGATAGGTTGATTAGCAACACCCCAGTCATAAGCCTTGTGACCATACTGGTCTTCTCTGATAACCGGATTCCCGGCTTCATCAGCAACTCGAACATAAAGAGGGAAAATCGGAGCAATCATTGATGTAAAATACATCATGTTGGTTGAATTTGACGCAGTTCCGAGGTTAGGATTAAGAGAACTCTTAGAGTTTACATAACCAACATTAACACCGACCTTGAGCCAATCTTTTGCTTGATAATCGCCTTTGAAACGGGCTGCGAAGCGTTTATAGTTTGACTTATCAATAATACCTTCTTCGTTTAGATATGAAGCACTTGTATAATAAGACAATTTATTAACGCTACCATTTACGCTAACATTATATTCCTGACGAAGACCGGTTCTATATGCTTCATCAGTCCAGCTGTCGTTAGTGAGGTAGTATTTTTCGCCCATATATTCATAAAAACGTCCTTTTTGAGCATAAGGATTCAGTTTACCATTCATTCCGATGAGAAGCTGACCAACAGGAACATCATAAATGTTGTAAGCAAGATTTTTAAGCATATCGCTGTTTGCTTTCACATTTGCCTCAGCCGGGGTCATACCCAAGCCGTTTACGTTTCTATTATACATCTGAGTATAATATGCTTCATAATATTGACCGGGGTCGGTGATCACATCATATTCTTGAAGAGCACGAGTATTGGCACCCCATCTCATGTCAACAGAAACTTTTGCTTGTTCTGATTGACCCTTTTTAGTAGTGATGATGATAACGCCGGCCGCACCACGGGCACCATAAAGAGCGGCTGATGCGGCATCTTTAAGAACTGAAACCGATTCAATATCTTCTTGAGGAATATTTGACAGAGTAGCGGTGTAGGGCGAACCATCAACGATAACAAGAGGGTCGGTACTGGCATACATTGATGCGATACCGCGAATGTTTATACTTCCCTGACCGCCGCCGGGCTGACCTGAGCTACCTCTCATTTGTAAACCGGCAACTGAACCAACGAGAGCATCAGCTACGTTTGTTACAATATGCTTTTCGAGATCTTCTGATTTTACAACAGCTGCCGATCCGGTAAACGCTGATTTTTTCTCAGTACCGTATGCAACAACCATAACCTCATCAAGAGTAGTTACAGGTTTTAGTTCAACGTTAACTACAGGAGCAACATTTACTGACTTAGCTTCAAAGCCTACATAGGCAACGCGAAGCTTTTTAACTGACTGAGGAACTGAG